>WQSU01000104.1 GCA_009787675.1 Lentimicrobiaceae bacterium | reverse complement strand
GTTTTTGAAAGTTTGCACGCGCCCAATGTTTAAGGAAAAGGCTAAAAATACAGCTACAAAAATTACCGTGCAAAAACCAAGCAAATACTTTGTCTTTACACGTCCAGCAAACAGCACTACCACGCAGGTGCAAAATAAAATGATGGCGCTGGACTGGTTCGACAGAAAGATGCCGCCGCAAAAGGCAAGGATGATGCCAAAGAGTTTAATTACCTCATTCAAAGAGAGTTCTTCTTCATAGTTTAGTTTCGTTGCCATATATTTTGCCATGTAAAGGATAACGCAGAATCCAACAAAATAAAAGATTTGCAGATCCACTCCGAAAATACTGACGGAACGTGAGCCTGCAGAGTCAATAAATGAGTAAATTAAGAGAGTGCCTGACAAAATCAGCACAGGGGTTGCAAAACGCGAAACCGTTCTGTAATCTATATGGTAAAACAGAAAGAGCAGGAAGAAGCCCACGCCAAAGTTTCGGAGTTGCTCTACCCAGCGGTCGCCCGCGCTGGCAATCATCATCACCGAGAGTAAAGATAACAGTACGATAATCAATAAGATTATTTTATCGCCTTTAAATTTTAGTTTTTCCATTAGGGTAATTATTTTAGTTGGTTATTATTGGGAAAAAAGGTTTGTTCATCTTGATATTTTTTGCTTCAATTTCGTAAAATTGTCTTTCTTCAATGTTCTGATTCTCTTTGTATTGTAATTGGTCAGACACTGTCTGACCAATTACAATACACAATATAAAATTGCCTCATTTGTTTGAGATTAGTAAAAGAAAAACCTCTCCCAAACTCTTTGGTTAATTTTTCGGACAATTCCCGTATAACCTGTTCACCATACTCTGCTCTATGTTCACCTTTTTGTTCATCTTCCACAATCATACGTCCCATTTCAAAATAAGTGCAAACCATGGTTTGATTGATGTTTCTTATGACTGATCTCCTTGCTTCAGCGAGCAAAGTCTTGATGTTGTCAAATAGCTCATTCTTGTCCGTTTTTTGAAGAATACTCATGATTTCAATAAGTTATAGGTAGTTGTCTTTTTTAAATCTTTAAATCTTTAAATCTTTAAATTTCTAAAGTTGCGCCACCGCCTCCTTAAACTTCTCTCCCCGTTCGCGGTAGGTGCGGTACATGCCGCTGCTCACAACGCCGGGAGAGAAAAGTACTGTTTCTTCTGCGCTGCCGGCATAGAATGCGGTGCGCACAGCGTCTTCCAGATCTATTACAGTATAAACATCCTTATCCATTCTCTTAAAGAAATCTTCTAAGGCGCTGTTGTAAACTCCTTGAATTACAATGATTTTTACTTTGTTCTTAATCAGCTGCTTTAAATCATCTGTAATCAAATCTATGCTGTTCATGTTGGTAATCCAAATAATGGGCTGGTGCATACTCTCCATGGCAAACCAAACGGCATTGGCATTAGTTGCCCTTGAGTCGTTGACAAAATCCACACCCTCAATGTTTTTCACAAGTTCTAATTTGTGTTCCGTGTTTTCAAAATCGGAAAGCAGGTCTTGTAAACTTTCGTTGCGAAGGCGGATGAGGTTTTGGGAAATGGTTGCCGCCCTGTCGCGCGTAACTTGAAAATTGGATAATGCTTGAAACATCCCTGTTCTTGATTGTGTTGCCATATTATCTTACTTTTAATGTTGCTAATGATATGATTATTAATAAAATACTAATTACAATGAAGTGTTGCACAATTTTCGATTCGTGCATCCCCTTTTTTTGATAATGATGATGAAGCGGCGTCATTAGAAAAATACGCTTTCCAAAGAAATCTTCTAATTTTTGAGGTGTTTTTTTATAGATATAATATGCTTTAAGCCATGAAATTTTTTGCTTTTTTCTGTAGCTGTTTACTTTTGTTGTTCTATAATATATTGTCTGAATGATGACCGACAAGGACTGTATGAGGAAAACGCCGCATAAAATAGGGATTAACAGTTCTTTACGAATAATAATGCACAATACGGCAATGATACCGCCAAGTGTCAAACTTCCGGTATCTCCCATAAAGATTTGGGCAGGAAAGCAGTTAAACCAATAAAATCCGATGCACGCGCCCACCAGCGCCGCCGTAAATATTACCACCTCACTGATGTTAGGGATATACATAGTATTTAGATAATCAGCGAATATGGCATTTCCAGAGACATACGCCAGCAGGGCAATTCCCACCGCAACAATGGCGGAAGTTCCTGCCGCCAACCCATCTAACCCATCGGTTAAGTTTGCCCCATTCGACACTGCCGCGATGATGAAGATGATAATCGGGATTAAGAACAGAAATGCCCACTGCCCTGTTTTATCGCCCAACCAGCGCGTAAGTACCGCATAATCAAACTCATTGTTTTTGACAAACGGAATGGTGGTTTTGGTGGAATGCGCTTCTTCGCTATCACTAAAAACAGTTTGGGTTTTATTCGCGTTTTCAATAGAAAAAGTATGCTCCCGCGCCATCATAACGTTTTGAGTATCTCGCTTTTTCTCTTTAATGACCACATCAGGATGAAAGCAAATGACCATGCCGACAATAAACCCCAGTATGATTTGCCCTAACAGTTTTTTCTTTCCCGACAGCCCCGCTTTATTTTTTTTGAACACTTTAATATAATCATCAATAAAACCGATGGCGCCCAGCCATAATGTTGTAAATATCATCAAGAGCACATAGATATTGTTTAATTTGTTCACCAACAAGACAGGAATTAAAATAGCGGCAATGATGATGATGCCACCCATAGTGGGCGTGCCTTTTTTGGAAAGTTGCCCTTCCAAACCCAAATCGCGCACTTCTTCTCCCACCTGTTTTCGCTGCAAAAACCGAATCATCTTTTTACCAAATACAATGGAGATAAAGAGCGACAAAATAATTGCCGCTGCAGCACGAAACGAGATGTATTGAAACAGCCCTGAGCCGGGGATGTTAAATTGTTGAAGCCATTCGAAGAAGTAGTATAACATAATTTTTAATTCTTAATTCTTAATTGAATCTCCTCCACATCATCAAAATGCCTTTTCACGCCGTTAATTTCCTGGTAGGTTTCGTGTCCTTTGCCGGCGATGAGGAGTACACCGTTGTCGGGAAGCAGATGGCAGGCTGTTTTGATGGCTTCGCGGCGGTTTTCGATGGTGAGTACGTGCTGTTTAAAGGCAACGGGCACACCGACTTCCATGTCGGCGAGAATTTTGCAGGGATCTTCCGTGCGTGGGTTGTCGGAAGTGAGGATCACTTTGTTGCTGAGGGCACACGCGGTTTCCGCCATAATAGGACGTTTCAGCGCGTCTCTGTCTCCACCGCAGCCTACCACTGTAATCACTTCGGCGCTGTTTTGGGTAATCTCCCTAATGGTGGAGAGCACATTTTTGAGTGCATCAGGGGTGTGGGCATAATCTACTATGAATGTGCGGTTTCTGTGGTCGCGAATTGCCTGAAAGCGCCCGCTGGCACCCTCCAATTGACTCATAATGAGCAGCACTTCCTCCTCTTTCATTCCCAGTAGCAAGGCAACACTGTAAATTGTCAATAGATTGTAAGCGTTGAACTTACCGCACAATTTTAGAAAAACTTCCTTGCCGTTAAATTCACAAGTTAATCCCTCAAAACTGTTATCTGTAATTTTGCCTTTAAAGTCGGCGCCTGTGCGCAGACTGTAAGTATAAACTTTTGCTTTGGCGCTCTGAACCATTACCTTACCGTTTTTGTCATCCATATTGGTCAATGCAAAAGCGGTTTTGGGCAACATCTCAAAAAATTGTTGTTTCGCCTTGATATAGTTGGCAAAAGTTTGATGAAAATCTAAATGATCGTGTGTGATGTTACTGAACACGCCACCGGCAAATTGTACTCCTGCAATACGTTGTTGCACAACAGCATGGGATGAGACTTCCATAAAACAGAACTCACATCCGGCAATCACCATCTCATTAAGCAGTTGGTTCAGCGCCAGTGCATCAGGCGTTGTATGAGTTGCAGGAATCTCTTTATGGTTTATTTTGTTAACTATTGTGGAAATCAACCCTGTAGGGTAGCCCAAATTCATAAACAAATGGTGCAGCAATGTAACGGTGGTGGTTTTCCCGTTCGTTCCGGTAATGCCTACTAACGTAATTTTTTGAGAGGGAAAATCATAAAAGGCAGATGCCAGCTCCCCCAGCGCTCTTGCGCTATCCGAAACTTGAATATAGGTACAGGCATTATTTATCTTTTCAGGCAACATTTCACAAACAACAGCCTCAGCCCCTTGTGCAATTGCCTTATCAATAAACAGATGTCCATCCAATTGCGTTCCTTTCTGCGCCACATACAGTGTGTTTTTTTCTACCACCTTCCGCGAATCGAACTGAATATTGGAAATTGCAATATCTTTATTTCCAATTACTTGAATTGAATTTAGATTCCCAAGAAGTTCCATAAATTTTTTCATATCTAATCATCAAATTATCTCATCACCTCATCATCTCATCACCTCATCATCTAATCATTTCCCAAGATTCACATAAATAGTATTCTTAATTCCCCCACTTTTATCTACCTCTCGCATTAAGTCAGTGGTTTCCAGACTTGTAATGCGTTTGGCGATGGTATAAAACAGTTGCACTGCCGGACCGCTCATACTTTTCACATCGTAGATATACACAATCATGCTGTATTTTGGTTTATCAACAGGGAAATAGCCGCAGAAAGAGATGCTGTTTCTGCTTCGGTCGTAAAGCCATTTTTCGCCGTCTTCCGATTCCACGAGAATGTCGCGGGTGCCTGTTTTTCCGGCAAAATTTGGTACAGAATCTTTGTAGATTCTTGCTGTTCCGTGGGGACCACTCACCACTGCCTCTAAATATTTTTGGGCGCGGCTAATCACGTCTTTGCGAACCATTTGCTCTTTTAGTACTACTGTTGGGAAAATCTCCACCACTTTGTCTCGTTCTGTAATATGGCTTACCATTTTGGGGCACACCATTTTTCCATTGTTTGCTACGCCGTTAAAGTAGGTAAGTGTTTGAATAGGAGCCATGTTGAACCCTCCCCAAGTGGTAATATAAAAAGTGCGCATAGATTTGGTATCCCGTATTATTTTTGGAGCGCCCACTCTGCCCATTTGCGTTTCTAACGGCATTGTGATGCCCATAGAATCTAAAACTGACAAATAGTTTTGATAATTGGTATTGTAGGCATCAAAAATCATAGTGCCTGTACCCTCATTCAGAGAACGTTGAAATATTTCAATAGGCTTTCCAAGCCGGTGGGCAGTGCTGCACTTGGTTCTAAACTTTTTGCCATCGCGTGCAAAATGTTTGGCAATATCACACCCACAAAGCATATAGGATTTGGCAGTGTCGTTGGGAACTTTCTCTAAATAAGCTAATAAGGATGCCAATTTGAATGTAGAACCCGGTTCACACTCCTGTCGAAACGCATGGTTGAAAATTTCAAAATAACCCACTTTTCCATTTTCATTGGTGTGTCTTTTCAAGTTTGCCATGGCTTTAATTTCGCCGCTGTTCACTTCCATAATTACAGCACAACCCCATTGAGCGCCCATTTGATGCAGTTTATCCATAAGCGCCTCATATACTATGTTTTGCATCCTTAAATTGAGCGTACTATGCACATTGGCGCCATCGTGAGGACTTGAAAACTTCTCGGAGGGGACGCGAACACCATCAATATAGAGCATTTTTTGTGCACCTTTTTTGCCTGATAACCAATCGTTAAAAGTGAGTTCCAAACCGCTTTTTGCACCCGGTGGAACCGTGCCGATTACCCGCTTCGCCAACTCGCCATAAGGATAAATACGCTTGAAATAGCTGAAAAAACCAATGCACTTTTTCTTGCATCTATCTTGAAACAAAGGTAGTTTGCGTACAAAAGCAGTATCTTCAGAAGTTATTAATGTATTTTCACTCAGTAAATTAGATTTTAATATATCTACATTTTTATACTCTAAAATAGCTTCCGTTAATTTTTTTCGATAATGCTCTTTGCTATGAAGCAAAAATTTGTGTTTAAAATGAAAATAAAACTGGTCGCTCAACTCTGCAATCAACTTGTTAACAGCTTCTTTATCAGATCTTGATATTTTTCTGTCTTTGGTAGCGTAAAGTGTATCATTGACGCCGATGACTACTCCTTTTTTATTTTTCAGCGTATCGGGTCTCAGCTTACGTCCGTCAATTACAATGTCAAAAACAGTGAAATTACTTGCCAAAATATTGTTTTGGTCGTCTAAAATATCGCCTCGTTCAGGGGCAATATCATTCATCACCACGACACAACGACAGTTAGGATCTTTTGCAAGGGGGCTGTTTTCCCAATTGGGACGGGTTTTGTCTAAACAATACTCCGGATCTCCTGAAAACAGCGGTCGTTGCCAAATCGCAAGATTCAGTATTTGAATAATGCAAGCTATCCCAAACACCAACGCAACGGCATACACGAGAAAAGCTCGTCTGTTAAATGATTTCTTATATTCTGACATGGGGCTAGTGGTTGGTGATTTATGGTTGGTGAATTATGGAGAGAAAGTAAATTTTGTATACATTGTAAATAATTAATCATTAATCACTAATCATTAATCGCTGTTATCCTGTACATGCTCTTATGGTTTTCTATAAATCCGCGTTTTGTTGCCTTTTCCCGTATTATTTTCTTTTGATAATAAGGCAGATAGTGGTTGTTCTCTTTCAGTTCATTCAGCGCCATTTTGTATTCATACTGTTTTTTTTGTATGATTTTATTTTTATTGTTTATAACTTTCTCATTCACAATTGAAATCACCGCCAACACAATCAACAATAACAAATAAGGATACCATTTTTGCAATCTCGGATAATGAAAAAAATCACCGCTAAGGAATTTTGAAAGATTTATGTTCATGAGGGGGAGGGGTTTAAAGGTGTATAGGTGTAATGGTGTAAAGGTGTAAGGTGTATAGGTTTAAAACTCTCGTAATTATTAATTGTTAATTTTCTCAGCAATTCTTAGTTTTGCACTCCTCGCTCTTGGATTGTCTTCTATCTCTTGTCCGGTGGGGATAATGGCTTTTTTGGTGATGAGTTTGAATGGGGTTAATGGGTTGCCGTAGAAGTCTTTATGCAGGGTTCCATCAGCGTTTCCTGTTTTGAAGAAGTTTTTCACCAATCGGTCTTCTAAAGAATGATAAGAGAGAATGACAATCCTTCCGCCCGGTTTTAAAGCTTCAACAGATTGTTCCAAAAGCGATTGCAGCACTTCAATTTCGGCATTTACTTCAATGCGTAACGCTTGAAAAATTTGCGAGAGCACTTTATTTTCTTTGCCTCTGGGGAGGAGCGGATTCACTGCTTCCATCAACTGTCCAGTGGTTTGTATGTTATTGATTTGCCGTGCTTTTTCAATGAGTGCGGCAATTTTGTGTGCATTTTGCACTTCGCCGAATGCGAAAAGCAGCTTTGCCAACTTTTGGCTGGGGTAGGTATTTACAATTTCAGCTGCCGTACTTCCTTTACTCGTATCCATGCGCATATCCAAAGGCTCGTCGAAGCGATAGGAGAAGCCGCGCTCGGGTTCATCAAACTGGTGGGAAGAAACGCCCAGATCGCCCAAAATACCATCCACAGGATAGGCTTTATAAAATTGGAGGAATTTTTTAAGATGTTTAAAATTACTTTGAACAAACTGAAATCTAGGATCTTGCAGTACATTGCTTGCCGCATCCTTATCCTGATCAAATCCTAATAAACGACCCTTAGTAGAAAGCTGTTTTAAGATTTCGCGACTGTGCCCGCCACCGCCAAAAGTAACATCCACATAAACGCCGTCAAGGTTGTTTATGAGTCCCGCAATAGTTTCCTGCAATAGCACGGGTTGATGATACATATATTATATATTGTAGTTTATAATTCTTCAAAAGGGTAGGATTGGTGAGTACTGTGAATCTTCTCGTTCAAGAGATTGAGTTCATCGGGCGACATATCGAATTGTGTGTGGTATTCTGCTGCGTTCCAGATCTCTATTTTGCCGTTGTCTAACAACAATACCACTTCTTTTTCAATTTTGTAATGTTCAACTAAAGGTTTTGGGATAACGAAACGGTCTTGTGCATCGCACTCCACAAATGCGGTGTTGCGAAGAAATGCGTTACGAAACTTTTTGTTTTCTATAATATTTCTATTCAATGAGTTAAGAAACTCCATCTGGGTGCGGTAGGCGCTTTCAGTCCACAACATAATGTGCATTCCAAACCCGTGGGTTACCCAAAAACGTTGGCGTTCGGTTTCGGGCAGCGATTTCAACAGAGCAGTAGGAAGTTTGAGCCTTCCGTACTTCTCTATGGCAATTTCCCAGAAACCGTAATCGAAACCTGACATTTTTATCGGTGTTTAATGAGCGACAAAAATATAATAAAAAAGATATCAACTCCAGACTTTTAATAAAATTACTGAAAACTCCTTTTTTTCATAGTT
>WQSU01000103.1 GCA_009787675.1 Lentimicrobiaceae bacterium | reverse complement strand
ATACAAAGCTAACACAATGACATCCAGAATAGAACTTTTCCCTGCGCCGGTTTTTCCTGTAATAGCAAACAGTCCGTTGTCGGTAAATTCGGGCTTCGTGAAATCAATCTTCCACTCGCCGGCTAAGGAGTTTATGTTTTTGAAATGGAGGGAGATGAGTTTCATAGGCAATCATTATCAATATTATTCAATTCTGCCGTAATTTCTTTATACAACCCTCTCAATTCCGCTTGCTGCTCAGTAGAGATGTTGTTTTTCTCAAGCAATTTGTCAAACACTTCAAATGGATCAAGTTCTTCGAGCGCTTGTGCACTGTCGTCTTGCGTAAGTGCTTCATTTAGATATTGTTTATTTTGAAGTTTGATGATTTCAATCTTTGTGCCGGCAACCCTTTCGCTTGCCCAAGCAGTTAAATCGGAAAAAATTTCATCGCTTTCGTAAAGAATTTCTACCCAAACAGAAACATCTGCTTTTTTCAACTCTTCCAAACGATTATTAATAAACAATTTGTCGCCTTGAATTGACTCCATTTTTTGAAAAACAGGAATTTCGAGCGTGCTGATTTCTGTTTTATCTTCGTTACAATCAACAATATAAACAGATTTTTTTTGATGAACTTCTCCAAAACCCATAGGAATTGGTGAGCCACAATAGCGTATGGTTTCGCTAATAACAGAGGGAATATGGTAATGCCCAAGTGCAACGTAATCAAATACTTGCGGAAAAGTATCACTGCCCACACATTCCACATTACCAATATAGGTTTCTCTCACGCCGTCATCTTGCGTGGTTTTTCCGCCAGCCACCGACAAATGCCCTGTGGCAATGATGGGAATCTTTTTATTGATCTCTTTTCTCTTGTTTTCAGCAACTTCCGCCACCATTTCGTAATGTTTTCGAATACTTTCCGCAATACGTTTTGAGCGATTGTTGTAAGATTCATTTTCGATGAAACGGCTAATGTCTCTTTCCCTCAAAAACGGTACGGCACAAACGATAGCTATTGGATTTTCTTCATTATCTTTAATTACAATAATTTCATCTTCAATATTTTCACTTGCATTTCCTATTACACAAATGTCAAGTGCGGCAAGAATATCTTTGGGCGCATTCAAAAAACTCGGAGAATCGTGGTTCCCGCCCACCACCACCACATTTTGGCATCCCGCGCTACGCACTTTGAGCAAAAAGTCGTAATAGATTTTTTGCGAACTACTGCTTGGGGAAGCATTATCAAAAACATCGCCTGCAACAAGCAGTAAGTCAATAGCATTTTCTTTAATGGTGTTTTGCAACCAATTTAAAAATGCAATAAGTTCTTCCTGCCGTTCTTTTTTAGAGTGGAGGGTTCTGCCAAGGTGCCAGTCAGAAGTGTGTAGTAGTTTCATTTTAATAATTTATTATTCCACAGATGCTTTCCAACGAGATAATGCCCCGCTTGCGCCAAACCCATGTTGCAAAAGACAATGTGCTGTGGTGGGCGGGGTTGGGTTTAGTTCTCTCTTATTTTCCATTGTCCTGATTTTTTACTGCCTTCTCGCTTAATCTTTCCTTCTTCGCGCAGTTCTTTCATATATCTTTCTATAGTTCTGTCGTTTACATTTAAGAATTGTGCCAACTGGGGAATTGTTATTTGCGGATAGTTGGCAATATATTCTAAGATTTTATCTTTTATCCCGACATTTGTCCCGACATTTATCCCGACATTGTCGGTTTTTTCAATTGTTGTTGTGCTCGCCGTATCAATATATTTATACATTGTATTTTCCAACACATCAAGCATAAAATCAATGAAGGGTGTGCAATCAACTTTACCGCCTTTGTTGTGAGAGTGTTGCAAGGCTTCATAATATTTCGCTTGATTATTGTAGATTATAGTTTCTACCGGCATCCATTCAAACAAGGCGTTCCATTTTGTAAGTACAAGCGTTTGCCATAGTCGTCCAATTCTGCCGTTTCCATCACGAAAAGGGTGAATATGCTCTATCATAAAGTGCATGGCAGAAGATTTTATAAGTGGATGCGCATCGTTGCCTTTACCCCATTCAAAAAGTTCTGATAATAAGTTTGGTACTTTCTCATAGTCTGCTCCCGAATGAAGAATATCGCCTTTGCCATTAACAACAAATACGCTCACGGTACGAAACTGCCCTGCTTCGCTAATCAATTCGCTTGTGATGTGGCTGTGCGCGGTCAAGAAATCATCAATAAAATAAGGGTTTAGCTGCGGAATAAGTTCGTAGGCAGCGAAAGCATTTTGTACTTCTTTAATGTCTTTCGGCGGACCCAAAACAGGTTTTCCGTTAATCACATCGCGCACCTGCGAAGGTGAAAGACGGTTGCCTTCAATAGCAGTAGTACTTCCAATACTGAGAATACGACTTGCTTTTCGCAAATGCAATATATCGGCAGACTGCTCCTCGGATATTTTTACGCGCTCCAACAAGGCGTAAATCCGTCCTATTTTTTCGTACCATGCGGGGTTTTGGGTGAAGAAGTCGTTCATTTTGGGTGGTTTCTATTTGGAGTTACTGTATAGAGTTAGTCTAATTCATTAACAAAAAATGGGCTTTACATATTATAATGTGACAATAGTCTATTTATTTCTTTATTATCAAATCCAATCAAAGAGAATACACAACACATCAGTAAGATTTTTAACTTTTTAGTTAATTCAAATAATGCTAAACCTTTGCAAACATTCTTTTTCTTACCACTTTTAAAAAAATGCGAATAATAATTACGGGAATCAACAGCTTTACTTATATCAGTTTCATCAATATTAATAAGTTTAATATCATTATATTCCTCACATAGACTACATAAAAGGTTTCTAAGTTTTTCATTTTTTTCATTTATAAACCTGAGAGAATATCCTTCTATCGCTTGTATCACTATTAAAAAATCAATGCTTTCAAAAGTTTTTTTATAAGTAATGCTATTTATTAAATGCCCTATTATAGGTTTGCTTTCTTCCTTTTTTGCATACCAATTTTTTATGATTGTTTCAAAATCATTTTCTATGTCATTCAATGTGAACAAAAAACTATGTGTTTTCTTTTCTTTAAACTTCACTTCGGTAGTATGAAACAATTCTGTAGGATTATAGATTTTTTTTTCTAAAGAATTTAATACCGGATTACCATTTTCATCTTCCATAAAGTCATCATTATCATAAAATAATACTTGAGTAAATGGTATTGCTGTCATAGCTGCAAAAGAGTAAAAGTTTTTGAACCAAAACATTAAATTATACAAATCCATAAAATTTGATTTATTAATATTTTCTAATTCAATATAGGCAACAGTTTTTAGAACATACTCAAAATGATCATTTCCATTGAATGATGAGGCTTCAATATTGATATTTATACAACAATCGTCATTTATTTGATATTTTTGATAATATTCATCTCTATTATTTATGGAAACATTATCTCCAAATTCAAGCTTCCACTGTATTCTGTTGCACCAGTAAGTGAAATGTGGTAAATAAACTCTAATTCTATTGAATACTGCATCTGTTTTACTAAATAAATGCCTTCCCAATAACATAGAATTACAGTAATAATATACAGGAAAGACTTCACTAAAATTATTACTAGATGAAGCTTTGCAATCAAATAGTGTTATTATTGAATAATCACTTTTTTCTGTGTAAACCTCACCGTGAATTACATGTAGATTATTTTGGAAAATGAAATCTTTTGCAGATAGTGGTCCAAAAAGCTCAAGTTTGATGGTTTCATTAGGAAAAAAAAATAAAATACCAGCTACTTTAATTTCTGGACTTTCAGGTATATACCATTTTCCTTTAAATTCTTTTTTTTCAGTCATTTCCTACTTTATCTATTATTAGAATTTTATCCACTTCCCTCATCACCTCCTCCGTCTCTTTCAACACCCAAATCATTTTCTGATAATGCTCTATCTCCTCGTAATTCAACGTGCGTCCTTTGCGGTCTTTCAGCCATTTTTGAGCAGGTTGATAACCACCAATGTAGAAATTCCAAGCAGATTTTGGAACATTGTCAAAATACTGTTCTTCGTTGATATATACTCTGTTATCTCTGTAGTCGTTGCTCTTTTCGGTAAATGAATTTTCTACTGTATTAGAGCCGCTTTTGGGGAAGGCTGCAACAATGTTGTCTATTTCTACATTCTCCATTAAATGCAGTTTCCGTAACTTTTCGCCAAAGACTGCCATTTTGTTAAATTGTTCGGCGTTTTCGGGATAGGGAATGCAAGGAAAATCTATTTTTAGAAATTCTTTGTATTTCTCTCTATATGAGGGTGAATGTAGTATGGCATAAATATAGTCAAAGAGTTTTTCTGTGTGTTCGGTTGGCACATAAACCTCGCCTGCGTAGGCATCGTATTCAAGAATATCTTTGTCTATTTGCATAAATTGCAAGTTTGTCAATTCGGTAAGTTTATCAGCAATTTCTTTGTTTAGATTTGCAGTCTTTATGATTTTTTTTTCGTCTGCTTTTTGACTGTTGGTAAAGGTTTTATAAAGGTAGAGAGGAAAAATATTATAAGGTGCAAATGGTTGAGAACTAATTTCAATAAGTTTATCTGTAATAAAACAAATAAAATGTTCGTGTCCGCCAAATTGACGAGATGATACTAATCCTATATTTTTACCAGTAATAAAATGTTGCATTACATCATAACGGGGATAGCCCATTATGCCTTTTGTTTTTCCTGTGAAATTCATAAAACGAATATCGAAAGGGCGATATAGAATTTTGTCGGCAATTACAGGATTGGTTTTCAAATCGTTTCTGGCAAAATTCATTGTCCAGTCGCGTACATCTATAAAGCCGTATTTTTGTTTTAACTGCTCATTTGTTAAAGCCAAAAAATCAGATTTAATATCATCACATTCTTGTTTGGTAAATTTTATTGAGGCATCATCTCTTTGTGTTTTTATTCCGCTTGATTTTGTTGGAAACAATTCATCAATTTTAACCCCCTTTTCGTATTCTTCTTTCAATGAAAAATCTTTTGGAACAAAGAAATAATTATCGTCTTCAAATTTAAGTTCTTGCCATTTAATGGTTTTCAAGTCGTTGTTCAACAGAAAATCATATTTTTCCTGTCGTTTACCGTATAAATCGAAATGAAAAACCTGTGCTAATTTTTTATCTTTTTTCATGTTCACGTTCAAAATTTAAAAGTTCATTTTGTAATTCTTCCGCCGAAGGCAAGGCGGCTTTTATCTCGTCTGCCAGTTCGGTATAATGAAACGTGCTTACGCCGATAGGGTTGTTTACATCTTTCAACGAAAATTCTACTGCGTAATTGTTTTTGTCTTTACAGAGCAATATGCCAATGGTTGGATTGTCGCGGTCATCTCGCACTAATTCATTAATCGTGGTAATGTAAAAGTTCAGTTTCCCGACAAATTCAGGCTCAAATTTTTTGGTTTTCAGTTCGATAATCACATAGCATTTCAGCCTTGTGTGATAGAACAGCAAATCGGTTCGATAGTCGTCTCCTCCAACCTTAAACGAAAACTGCCGCCCCATATAGGCAAATCCGATACCGAGTTCGGGCAAAAAGTGAGAAATATGCTGTATGAGTGCTTTTTCGAGGTCGGTTTCCTTTACTTTTTCCGACAAGCGCAAGAAATCAAAATTGTACGGGTCTTTCATCATCTCATTGGCAAGGTCGCTTTGTGGTGCGGGCAAAGTCAATGAAAAATTTGTAACGGACTTTCCTTGTCTGCCATAAAGATTGGTTTCGATTTGGTATTCAAGTACCGAACGACTCCAATTGTTTTCAATGGTTTTGTTGATGTAAAAAAGGGCTTGGTTGATGTCTTTGTTTTTTTTCAAAATTAAAATATGATGTCCCCAAGGAACCGAGACCAATTTGGGAACAAGTTGTTCCCATTTTATATCAGATTGGTCAACAGGCACTTGTATTTGTCGCACAAGTTGTGGGACAATTTGTTGAACAGGTTGTTCAATTACTGTACTTTCTAATTTGGGAACAGGTTGTTCCCAAATTGGCGAATAGAATTTGTGAAAAATTCTCATAAATCTCAAATTGTAGGCAGAAAACCCTTTCATTTCAGGAAATTCTTCTCTCAAATCCTTGCTTAACTGCTCAATAAAGCCGTTGCCCCATTGGGCATTTTCCTGTTTTTCGGTGATTTGCTTGCCCAAATCCCAATAGAGCATTATCATTTGGCTGTTTACCGAAAGAGCGGCTTTTATCTGCCCAACCTTGATTTGCTGTTTTAAATTGCGCAACCAGTCGCGATATTCAGATTGTATTATAATTTCATTCATCTTATTTTCTCTTTTTTACAAAAATACTTATTGAAACTCCTTGCATAATGTCAAACACATTTTTATCTTCGCCGCCATCGGGTGCGGTTTCTTTTTTCTTAGCGTTGCCGTGCAGGTCAAGAATATAGATTTTATCAAAAGTTTCGAGAAGACTTTTGCGCATTTGGCGGTGTATCAGCCCGTCAATGAAACTGTTGTTGCTGATATACGCCAAAATACCAAAACCGTTTTTCTCAACATAATGCTGCCCAAGACGAATAAATTTTATGTAGTCATCTGAAAGTGGCTGTATGTTGCGCTCGTTCAAATTCTTTTTGTAGTCTTCGCATAAATCGGCAATCCATTTGCCTTTGTTGCTGCTGCTTACGCTATACGGTGGATTTCCCAAAATTACCATCACAGGTGTGTCTCGTTTTATAGTTGCCGCCTCGTTTGCTTCATCGGTAAGCCATTTTAAAATTGAAGTTTTCTTTTGTTTTGCTTTATCTTTGTCGTTGGCTTCATCAAGAGAGTCTGTTAGATAGATTCTTAATCGTTTATCATTGATAATTTCTGCATTTGTTTCCTGCAAAAGCATTTCGAGTTTCAGATGTGCCATTGCGTATGAAGCCATCAGAATTTCAAAGCCATTGAGTCGGGGAATCAAATGCTCGTTCACATAATTGTTCCACATTCCTTTGCTGGTAAAATTGCTGTAAATTTGTTCCACAATTTCAGCAAGGAATGTGCCTGTACCTGTTGCTGGGTCAAGAATCTGGACTTTATGATATTCGCTGTCGCCAACCGTAACCTTTGAATTGTCCGCCAAACCTTTAACAATGCCAAAATCTGTTTTCAAAATTTCATTAACGGCACTCACAATAAATCGTACCACAGGTTGTGGAGTGTACCAAACACCGCGCTGTTTTTTGAGGCGTTTATCGTAATCGGTAAGAAACGTTTCGTAAAAGTGAATTATAGGGTCATTGTCGGCGTAACGTCCTATTTCTTTGTGAATATGTTCAATATCCACATAATTGAACATATCGGCAAGTGTGTCCACCACCCACGAAATACGGCTGTCTAAATCTACACCCGCAATAAAACCAAACATTTTACGCAGAAAAGGATTGGTTTGGGGAATAGATTTTACGGCTTTTTCGCGTGTAAAATCGCCGGTTTCGTTGTAATTAATTCGTGCTGCAAACATACCGTAGGCAATGGTTTGAGCATACAAATCTGAAAAATCTTCGGTGGAAATGGTGTCAATAAGAATGCTTTTAAAGCCCTCGTATTGATTGTTTAACTCTGTATCTTCTTTATTTTCAATGTCTTTATTGAGCGAGTTTTCGATGATTTCTGCAAGTAAACGGGCTTTTGCCGCCATTTGTTTCGAAAGTTCGGAAGAGGTTTTAATGCCTTCGGTGTAATAAACGACAAATTGACTGATAAGTTCCGTAAATTTTTGAAAATTATCATTCAGTGAAATGATTTTATTATCAACTTCTTTTCCAATTGCAATTTCATCAGCCAACTCGCCTTTAGCATACCATCGAAAAGTTAAATAATTAGTAAAAATAAGATTATCAAGCGAATATCGATAACGATCTAACTGTTCTTTGAGCGTTTTGTCATTCAGATTAACAGGAATATTTTTTGCCTCTACATAACCGACTGCAAAATCACGGTCAGTAATGATATAGTCGGGCGCACCGCAAGCAATTCGTTTTGGCTCATTGGTAGCGGTGTGGCGCGGCATCAAGGCTTCCAACAAGGTTTTCAAAGCAGGGCGATAGGTATGTTCTGTGGCATTGCCCGCCTTGTAAATCCGATTGATTTCGGCGATGTATTGCGTGATAATTTCGACTGTTGGATTTTTTGACATTCTTTTTTAATCAAGTTTGCAAAAATAGTATTTTTCAACTGTTTTTTCAATAATTTTTCGGGATTTCTTTTCCGCTTGTTCATGTCCTGCTATTGCAGGCAACACACGCATTTGATTAAAAAATACGGTTTCGCGAATGTTGCCCATTTCCTGATGTTGTTCGGCAAGTGCAAAAATCAAATTCGTATTGTCTAAATAAACTTTATCTAGTCGCTCCTTACGATTCAAATTTTCGACATAATGTATCGCACGCGCATTTTCAACAGGTAGGCTAATAAGAAAACTGATTGGCTTTGGCATCGGTAAAA
>WQSU01000102.1 GCA_009787675.1 Lentimicrobiaceae bacterium | reverse complement strand
GTTTTGTTATTTGACAATAATTCCTTTAATCACTTCGCAGCCTAATTTCTCGTTGATTTGGGTAATAATTTGCGAGCGGCTGTTCAAAATCTCAAACCTAAGCGCTGCATTGGGTATGGAAATATACAGAACGCCTTGTTTAGCAGATATTTTAGTGGTTTGCTGGGCAATAAACTCACCCACTGTTTCCGCCCACAAATCAACGGCTTGTTGCTCTAAAAACAACGAAAACTTTCCGTTATTTGCAAAAAAATGTTGTATAAAGGTTCCGATTCTTTGATTGTTCATTATTTTTCTAATTGCAACCGCACATCATTCAATACATTCATATAATTAATAAACGCCTGGTAAGGAGAGGGATATACTTCAAAATGTTTCTTCACTGCGTGTTGGGGAAACCATTTTGTTCCCATAAAGTTAAAATAAAGTGCATTTTGCAGGCGCAACCACGATTGTTTGGCTACTTCATTTTCAGATTGTAAATAAAGCGGTTCTAATTGAAACAGTTTATTAAAGGCTTCTTCTTGCAACTCGTTGCCTATCCATTCGTTGGTGTCTTTTTCATCGCCTGAACAGGAGATTGCCCATGGTGCGTGCATGGTGGAAGTGGGAGCTTCTGATTCCAATATTTCTTTACTCATAATGAAATTGTAGTTTTCCGACTCCGCTAATCGGGAAAAAAGCGTATGGAAAAAATCAAAAATGCCCGATTCTTTAACTTGGTAGATCCCTACGGTTTCATAATCAAAAAAGAGATTGATAAAGGGGGTATCTGGGGCAATGCCGCTCAAAAAATTCATATATTTATCTGCGGTGAGAGGATATTCACTCCAATTTTTATCTGAAAAACGCAAAGTGATATCATCACAGAGTTGGTAACTTCTCAGCATCAGTTTTTGCTCCGGTTGGAAAGGATTGCAATAGAGATAACAGGGACTTTTCCAACCCAAGATATGCTTGGCGCCTTCGGTTAACACCACCTTGTAACCCAACTCAAACAACCATTCGCCGATCTCATCCGAATAGATAATTTCCGTATTGCAAAAAGTAACAGGTTTTACGTCAAATGTTTCCAGCAACATCTTTTCCTGCAATTTCACCTGTTCTACGAATGTGGACTTGTTGTTGAGCGCGGCTAAACTGTGAGAGAACGTACTTCCAGTAATCTCCACACAACCGGTGGCAAGCAATTTCTTAAAACTCTCAATCACTTCAGGACAATAATCTTTAAACAGTTCTAAAGTGGTTCCTGAAATACTAAAATTAAAAGCTACCTCCTTGCCATATTTTTCGATGATATTCAATATCATCTGATTTGCAGGTAGATAGCTTCTTTCCGCCAAACGATTTATCCAATAATTATTTTGATAAATATCAAAATAATCGTGCTTTTGGTTGATGTCGAAAAAGCGGTAGGTGCGCAATATATACGGGTGATTTACCTGAAAATGAAAGCAAATGGAATGCATGGCGAATAGATATTTGGGTTTAAGGTTGCAAAAATATATAAAGTTTAATATGATACTGTTTGTCTTCTTATACGTAAAGAATTCAACCCATAATTAAATAATTATACTATTTTCGCCCATATCTTTCAAAAAAAAATATATTATGGAAAAATTAGTTATTCTTGTTTTAAAAAAAGTTTTAATAGTTTTATTTTTAGTATCCTTCTGGGTTCCTGCAAATTCACAAAACCTTATTGAGCTTAATGCTTCCGGCGCCAAAAACCTTCAAGCGCAGGAAAGTAGTAATCTTATTGTAAAAGAAATCTTTAAAGATGCTGACCGGTATCGTTTGTTTGATTACAACAAACAGTTAGTGAATCTTAACCCAAGCCATATAGGCGATACGCTATTGCTTGGTTTTTTTGAGGACAAGCAATATAAATCCGTAATCACTCATGTTGAACGAAATTATTTTGGCAGAACCAGCATTATTTCTAAAATTGTGAATACGAAATTTGGCTATTGTTTCATGGTGGTTTCGGAAAATACGATTTCCATTGCAGCGGAACTGCCCCAAGAAGACGAATCTTTTTTTGCGGTGGTTAAGGAGGGAACGGCTTACCTCTCTCAGGTGAAAAAGTCGAAATTGGATGCCACTGCCTTGAATTGTGCCGATGCCTTAATTCCTGAGCAACGGCAGCAACAGTATGAAAAATCGGGACAAAGCAACAAAGGCATTGATGACCCTGTAGTTATTGATTTGCTTATGGTTTATACTCCGGCAGCTGCTCAATGGGCATTAGAAAGTAGTTTGGTTACAGATATCGATGATTTGATTGCTCAGGCATTTCAAAAGTCTAATCTTGCCATGGATAACTCAGGCACAGGGATTACCTTTCGTATTGCTTATGTTCATTTAACTGATTATGTTGAAGATAACACAATTGAAGATCTGTACAGAATTACTGATCCTTGGGATGGTTATATGGATGAGGTACACGATTTGCGTGACCAATATTATGCCGATGAGATCGTGTTTATTCCTAAGGTGGATTTTACCGGAGGGGTTGCATGGCTTTTGGATGATGAAAATGGCTTTTGGGAGGATTATCTTGCAGTTGCATTATCCAGAGTACAACAAACAAGTTGGACTTATACGGCTGTTCATGAAGTTGGACACAATATGGGGTGTGGGCATCATGCAGAACAGATGTACCAAGCGGGTCCAGGACTCTTTTACTATTCATCAGGATGGAGAGGAACGATTAGTGGCGATAAAGTGTGTTCGATAATGACCTACGAATCAGGTAGTTATTTCCCTGATGGACAGAACCATGTGCGTATTCCCTACTTTTCTTCGCCGGATATTTTTATTGATGGTGTAGTGATTGGCGATCCGATAACCGCAGATAATGTTCTGACACTCAAAAGAACAAAAACAGCAGTATCGAACTATAGAACAGCGCCTGGACCCATGTTGGCGGTTTATCCATCTTCCTTAAACTTCAATAATGTAATCATAAACACGAGCTCTTTATCTCAAAGTATTTCTATTTCTGGAGCGCTTTTAACAGAAGAGATTACTTACACTAAAGGTGGAGCAGATGCAGAGGCTTTCAATATAATAGAAACGACATGGGATCCTCTTGTTGGAGGTACGTTTTCTGTTACTTTTTTACCTACAGAACAAAAAGTATATAACGCTACAATTACTTTCAAAAGTCAAGGCGCGTGGGATAAGGTCATACCCTTGAAAGGAAAAGGTATTGCTACTTACGCCATTAATGCTACAGCAGGTGAAAATGGAACGATTTCGCCTGTGGGAGAAATCATCCTCAATGAGGGAGAATCACGAAATTTTACTTTTGCCCCCCATGCAGGCTATCAGATTGAAAATGTTTTAGTGGATGGCGCTTCAAATCAGCAGGCAATTGCTGATGGGTATTATCTATTTAACAATGTGATGGATAACCATAGTATTCATGTTACATTTGTTTCGTTGAGCATTGGGGTAAATGAGTTAGAATATGTTAAAATTTTCAGCCACCAAAACAATATATATATCCAAAATGTGAAAGCGTTGCACGCCTCTTCACCCACCGTTGAAATATGGGATATGAGCGGACGTTTGGTGTATCAAGGCATTTTAACGAGAGCCAATTCAGTGATTCCGTTGCAAACTCATGGAGGTATCTATAGTGTCAAGGTCATTTCTCAGGAAAAGAACGCTTTAGTGGAGAAGGTGCTTATAATTAGGTGATAGTAACAATAAGCATGCGATTGAAACAATTTGACACACTTTTTTCAAAAAATCGTGTATCTATCTGATTTTCATATTTGTGGAGCCGGCGGGAGTCGAACCCGCGTCCAAACGTGCTGCAAAAATGTTTTCTACATGTTTAGCCTGAGTTTAATTGTCGGCGAAAGAAAAGTACTCGGCAGACTGCGCTTTCGCTTATCTTCTAAAACTTCGCCTTTGCATTGAAGCCTGCATTGGCTATCTTTTCTTTTACGATGCTTCGTACCGGACGCCGAAAAGCAGAGCTTCCGGGGAAACACCCGAGGCTATAAACCTTGTCTATGCGTCGGGAATCGCGGCTGTTACGCAGCGATTGCATAAGAGTTGCCTTTTATTGGCTACGAGAGTTAGTTTTTAACGGAACCATCTCACAACCTCCGACATGCTTACAAATCCACATACATGCTGTCAAAACCAAACGACCCCAATGTGTATTTATTTAAAATTTAAAAAATTTAAGATTTAAAATTTAAAGTTAAATAATTTCAAACTTTTTGTGGCTGCAAAAATACATTTTTCTAATTATTCATTTAATACTTTTCTTAAATGAATAAGTTTTTTTCATTCACTTATAGTTTTGAATGAATTTTCTGTTTTCTCAAAACCCCCTATGTCCCCTCTCTCCGCCTGAAACAACCTCTGTTCTCGGGCGTATATTTTGTTGCGCTGTTGGTTTTGACGCAGGCGTGGCGCTTGCAGTGGCAGTAGTTTTAGGCTTAGCAGTTTGCGACGGGTTGCTGTTGGTAACAGGTTTTCGCTCGCCACTCACAGGGGTTTCGTTTTTGGCAGTTGGCTTTTCGGTGTAACGCGCCCCCCCATCATCGCGTTTGTAGTTTTGCAACGAGTTTACCCGACTGATTTTAGAGGAAAGATTATGCCCACCTGTGGTTCGCATATCATTATAAGTAACTATGACAGAAGGTGTCTTTAAATATTTTGCAGACGATGAGGCGAGATGGTTTACAAAAAAGTTTTTTACGGTATTCAAATCTAAACCCAACAAATCCAAATTGTTTTTGCCGAGGCTGTGCATGAGGCTGTTCAGCTTTTTGGCTTTTAAATAAGTTTGATAAGTTTCTTGATTGTTGATGCGCTCTCCACGTGGATATGCTAACTGTTTTGCCACTTTGTTAAACTGCTCTTCCGAAAGGTTTTGCAGCAGGGAGCGCACATTTTTAAAATCTTTGGACAAACTCTCCGTATTATCTTTTTTCACCTGCTCCATAATGCGTGCAATCTCTTGTTCACTGTATTTGTAGTTGTATTTTACTTCATTATCTCTGATTTGTTCCATCACTTTATCTTTTTGAAACAAACTGAACATTCTTTTTGATGAGGAGTCGCAAACAAAAGTAATCTCTTCATCTTTTAAATCCTTAAAATGATTTAACAAATTTTTTGTAGGGGTTAACAGCAGGTAAGGTTTGTTTTTGGGAGAGGCATTGTCTATCTCGCCAGAATAAGTAATTTCGTTGTCAATAAACAATTGATACAAAGCGGTGTATTGCACTACCCGTACCAAATCGGTGTTGCCGAGTTTGGCAAAATAGTTATAGGCTTGGCGTTCATACTGTCTGCCAATGCTTTGCGCGCGTTCCTGCGAGTTGAAATAGGAAACAGGCAGCGAACCGGTACGGTTTAACGTGTAGATAGTGGCGGCGGGAAGGTCAATGGCATACATGGCATTGGCAGTATTCCAGTTGTACACCAACTCGTTTAATCCCAACATTCTAAAAAGCGGTTTCTTAAAAGGGTAATATTTGGGATGTGGGTATTTGAAGTTATATTCCTGTATGGTTCCGCTCTCCGACCAGTCTTTCAGCAAAATATCGGTTAACGTCATGAGGTTACCAAATTCTGTGTGTTCCAATTCCTTGCTAAGATATGTGGGGCACCAGTCGCGACCATTTTTCATTTTCCCTGCTAAAAAGTCGTTAATATCCAAACTTTGCGACAACTCTTTTTCGGTGATAGAAGCCAGCAGCAGGATCGTTTCCACGTAAAGCGGTGGCAATTCGTGCAGCGGGGCTTCCCGTTCACGCCCAATAATCACAAGCATGGAGGTGTCGGCTAAGGCGCCGAGAATGAGGTCAGCATCAAGCGTAAACTGACGAATATCAGCGATATGTTCTGCTATATCGGTCTTTTTTGGGAGCGCCCAGGCAACGAAGCCGGGCATTTGACTGAAAAACACGCCGCTGTTTTTGTTTTCAAAAATAGAAGAAACAGTGTAAACAGTGTTGGTATCATGCAGTTGAATAAAAGGCTCATGGTTATTGAGAAACCATTCATTAAATTCGTACAAGGTAATTTGGTAATCTAAATTCTCTTCCGAAAAATAAACACGCTCATGCGCCACCGGCAAAGTAATGGATACAGGTTTATAATCAGACATATAAAGCACTTCAGATAATTTTTTTATGATGTTTTGCACATTTTCATCGGTGGCATTCACCATAGAAATTAAAATATCGGTAACAAAACCATCGTAGCCAATTTGATGATTTCTGGTTTCCACAGCGTGTGAAAATTTTAAAAGTATGGATTTTATGGTATCTATATCAAAATAGGGTGGGGGTTCAGAGATCACAATCAACCGGCTACTATCGGAGAAGGTAGCCACGCCAATGGTTTGAAACTGGAAGCGAAAACTATTTCTAAAATCTTCATAAATTGAATCTTTTTGGGTAAATACTTCGCAACTTTCAATTGCTCTGTTTTGATTGGGAATAAACTCTGTTTTCATAATTTGCGCCGTTTGTTTTCTAACGCTTTCCACCACTTTTTCATTAGAAAAAAGGATGATTCCTAAAATGATTAGGAGCAACAGTGGGATTAGGATGTAGTAGCGTTTTTTATGTTTCATTTTGAGGTTTTACAGTATCATTTACAGTATCAATATTTTCTTTTACAATCCAGTAGCCATTGCGTTTACCCTTTTGTCGTTCAAGCAATTTTTTTTGTTGTAGATTAATCGTAATGGTTTTTACTGTTCGTTCTGATTTTTTTATATGTGCTGCAATTTCTGTTTGTGTTGCTTTGGGATTGTCTTTTAGAAATTCTAATACAAAATGTTCTTTCAAAGTGCAATTCAAAGTGCAAAGATTGCTCTTTGAAATTTCATTTTCTTCATTTTTTGCACTTTGAAAATTTTGTTCACTTTTCCATTTTAATAGTAACTCTCTGTTTTTGAGAGTATTGCTTTCGTTTAGCAACAAATTACCGAAAAAACGCATTAAATAATCGGTTGTGGCGTGAATGTTGTTTTTTAAATCCTTGAAATTTGCTCGTACAAGTGCATTGCGGAAATACCACGAATGTTCAGCAAAGAGTTTATTATCAATATCAAAACTAAAGGAACGCAGATATTTTATTGCAAAAACTGCAGTGGTTCTTGTATTTCCTTCTCCAAAAGCGTGAATTTGCCAAATTCCGGAAATAAATTTTGCAATATGTTGGATTGATTGTAAATAGTCTACTGTGTCATAATCAAATTGTTTCTCTTGTGCAAAATCATAGTCAAGTGTTTGACGAATCAAATTAAAATCAGAATAAAGTACACTTTGGCCCTTCAACACCCACTCGTTTTTTGTAATATTATAATCGCGAATTTTCCCTGCAAATTTGTAAATACCAGTGAAAAGCCGACGATGAATCTCGATATATTCTAATGGTGAAAACGAAAAAGTTTTGTTTGATAAAATTTCAGTAATGCGAGCCGATACCTTGTCTGCTTCCTCAGTACGTTCTGTTTCAATGTGTTTCCGATTTTCCGGTTGTTTGTAGTAACTTTCAATCCTTTGTTGAACTTCGCCAATCGTGATTTTATTTTCAATATTTTCTCTTGCCGTTTCGATAAGATAATCAGATGGTTTCAGTCCGTCAACATCTTGCAACCCAATAGCTGTTTGCCAAATTTGCGCCTTCTCTTTTTGTGAGGGTTCGCCTTGTATGATGTATTCGTCAAAATTTTGCATAATATTTTTTTTTACAATTTACAAACAAAATTGCCATTTAATTATTATTCAACCAATCCAACCAATCGTCCGCCACCTTATCCCAATTATAAACACTGAAATCAGGCTTTCCATCTTCTGTTAGTGGAAAGTAGTTATGTTCAGTGCCAATGTATGCTTTAAACGTAAAATTCTTTTTTCCCTGCCTTATAGTTTCCACTTGCAAAAAGTCATTAAATGGAGCGCATGCATCTTTTGTTCCAAAAGAAATCAAGATAGGAATTTTAAGTTTTTCCAAATATTTTATGAATGGGTATGAAAATTCAAATGTGGCTTTGTCGGTATCGCCATGCGAAGCGTCCATGCTCTTTTTATTTTCCACTACTTTTTCCCAATATCTAAAACTGTTTTCGCCAAATCTTGTACTGTCTGTATCGCTTTCTCTTGCTCTGTCTCCTCCAATTATGGACATAATTCTACCCATAGGATTGCCACCTGAATAAATCAGATGAGTGATTCTGTTATACTTTACAGCCATTTTCGCAGCAACAGAGCTTCCTTCTGAATGCCCTGCTACCACAAGTTGAGCTGAAGAAACCCATTTTTGTTTTTGTAAATACTTAATTATCTTAATATTTCTCGGAGCGTAGTAACTTAATAAATTTCTGTCTGAATACTCTTTAGGATACTTTCCCAAGCTATCAACATAAGTGTGGTAGTTTGACTGAACTGTATTTTCATGCGCCATTACCGGAATGTAAGGTTTGCTAAC
>WQSU01000101.1 GCA_009787675.1 Lentimicrobiaceae bacterium | reverse complement strand
AAAAAGCACTTTCGACAAATCGAAAGTTGTTTCGAGATAATTGTCGTAAAATGTTGCATTCTGTTCTGGGTCCAGCACTTCTAATAAGGCGGCGGAGGGGTCTCCCTGCACGTTCATGCCGAGCACTTTATCAATTTCATCCAACACAAACACAGGGTTTGCCTGTCCTGCTTTTCGCATACTTTGGATAATGCGTCCGGGCATTGCGCCGATGTAGGTTTTTCGGTGTCCGCGAATCTCCGATTCATCACGTAGCCCACCCAACGACATGCGAATATATTTTCTTCCAACAGCCTCAGCAATAGACTTTCCGAGCGATGTTTTGCCCACCCCCGGAGGTCCTGCCAAACATAAAATGGGAGATTTCATATCCCCTTTCAACTTCAAAACCGCCAAATATTCAATAATACGCTCTTTCACTTTTTCTAATCCGAAGTGGTCTCTGTCTAACACCTCAGCTGCTTTGTTAAAGTCAAAGTTATCGTCTCCAAATTCGTTCCATGGCAAATCTATCATCAATTCTAAATAATTGAGTTGCACGGAATAGTCGGGCGACATGGGGTTGGTGCGTTGCAGCTTTTTGAGTTCGCGTTCAAACAGAGTTTTGGTTTCATCGTTCCAGTTTTTCTCTTTGGCGCGCTCGGTTAGTTGCGAGGTGTCTTTCTCTGCCGGTGAGCCGCCCAACTCCTGTTGAATCGCTTTCATCTGTTGATTAAGCATGTACTCGCGCGTTTGCTTATCCATCTCTTCCCGCGACTTGCTCTGAATTTGGTTCTTCAATTCCAACATTTGCAAGTCTTTATTCAAAAATTTGAGCACCACTTTTCCGCGCTCCTCAATATCACAAATCTCCAAAATAGACTGTTTCTCATCTACCGAAACCGACAAATTGGAAGCGATAAAGCTCATTAAAAATGATGGACTTTCAATGTTTTGCAACATATAAGTGGCTTCGCGGGGAAAGCTCGGCGACTGCCGTATCATAGAAATTGCCGTATCGCGAATAGAGCCGATGAGCGCCTCAAAATCGGCATTGCCTTTCATTTCCGGCGTAAACTCTTTCGTAACGTATTCTTTTACACGTGCTTTGTAGAAAGGTTCTGTTTCCACAATCTCCAACAGTTCAAAACGCTTGATCCCCTGCACAATAATGGTAACACTTCCATCAGGCATGGACAAAAACTTGATGATGCGGGCTAATGTTCCCACAGTATATAAATCTTCCTTTTTCGGTTCTTCCAACTCATTGTCTTTGTGTGTAATAACCCCAATAGGATGATTACTCCGCGAATACTCCTGTGTGAGTTTTATAGATTTACTTCTCCCCACTGTAATCGGAATCACCATTCCGGGAAAAAGCACGGTATTCATTAAAGGAAGTATAGGAATCACCTCATTTACCGGCTCTTTTTTTAGATTTTCTTCATCTTCTAAAGAGAAAAGCGGAATAAAGCCGGCTTCGTTTGCAATAATTTCGTTCATAATATCAAATAGTTATAGCTTTCATAAATAAGCCGCAAATATAAGAAAAGAGTTGTTATTTTTCCTCCGCAGGCAATTCTTCTTGCCTGTAAAATCCAATCTTCCGCGAGAAATACATCACTACAGCTAAAATCAAGAACAATCCGCTACTGCCTATAAGGAGCGCTAGATCTTCTAACTGTAAGGTTACGAATAAGAAAAGATACAAGCCGCAGAGAATGAAGAACAATATGAATGTTTGTGACAATTTTTTGAAAATAGTGTGAGAATACAGAGTAATCAACCCTATTGTTGCGCTGCTGGCGATGAGGTACGCTATGCGGAAGTTGATTTGTTCGGAAATGGAAAGCAACAAACTGTAAAACAATATGATGGCAATTCCAACCAACAGATATTGAAAGGGATGTATCTTTTTCTTGGTAAGCGTTTCCACAAAAAAGAATACAACAAATGTTAACGCAATAAACATTAAAGCATATTTTGAAGAACGCATATTTTGTTGGTAATGATCAACTTGTTTTATTAGATTCACGCCAAAAGAACTGTTTCTAAGTTGATAATCGCTTACCTCGTTATCTTTCCACGATTCGGGAATATCTCTGTTAAAATACAATACATTCCATTGTGCATGAAAATCCTCTTTGGTAATGTTGTGTTCCGGAGAGAATGCTCCCATAAAACCGGGGGCGCTCCATTCTCCGCTAACATCTGCCTGAGTGGTCTTCCCTACAGGAATAAAACTGATGTAACTGCTTCCGTTTAAGCTTAATTCACATTTAAAATCGAAACTGTTTTGCAGCAAGGAGAGGTCATTCAAATGTACGACTAAAGCTTTTTCCAAGACAAATCTATGGGCACTTGTTTCCATTTCATATTTTTTGTTTTGTACGCTAAAATCAACATTACTCACACCCCTCAAATCGGATAATCCAACGGCAAGACAAGCTTTGTGCCATTGCAGGTTTAAGGCAGAGAACGCCTCCATATCCGTTTTACTGAAATTGCCCAAAATCGTAATTTCGCTTTTGTATAATATGGTGTGATAGATGCCAAAATGTCTTCTTTCGGGATACAGTCTCACCTTAATATCCAAATGTTCGGGGGTGATGTACAAAAGGCGTTGCACCTTTTGTTTTTCAGAGATTGTTTCGTAGGGGATACACAAGAGAGGGGCGCAAAGTGTTTGAGCATGACTCCATTGCGAATTGATTTTTTCAATCGTTTCTTCGCTTCTCATTTGCCGTTCCAAAATTAAATTTTGAATCATGGCGTTGGGAATCAACATGAGCAGTGTCATCACTCCAATAACTATTACTTTGAATGTTAGTGAGTGAACAAATCTTTTTTCTTTTTTAACAGGGTTTTCCATTTTTTAAATAATTTAAGTTAATATTGATATTAAAAGTACTTTGATTTTCAAAGTACAGGATTAAAAAAAATTTACTTGATCAAAGTTTCCAGCGCGTTCAAATGTTCTTGAAAACTTAATCTCCCGAGAGTTGTAATTTGATAGCTTGTATTTGGTTTTCTTCCAATAAATTGTTTGATTGCAGTGATATAATTCATATTTTCAAGTGCTTTCAAATGGCTGGCGAGGTTGCCGTCGGTTACTTCCAAAAGTTCCTTTAAATAATTAAAAGAAACAGCATCATTAACAGATAAAACCGACATTATGGCTAACCTGATTCTGCTTTCAAATGCTTTATTTAACTTTGTGATAATATCTTTCATTATTTTTTTCTATCATATTTAAAATGCATTAACGTTCCGTAAAAGATATGGCAAAAGCCAAAGCCAATAGTCCATAAAATCAGATTATTATGTGGAAGTAAAACGGCGAGCAGTCCAACCAGTATTTCAGTTATTCCCAAATAATGAATTTCATTATAAGTAAATTTAGATGCGTTTACCAAAGCTAAACCGTAGAAAATGAGCGTGGAAGAAATAACAATTTGCAAATCTCCTCTAAAAAGAAATATAAGCGCAAAAAGTCCACCCGTAATAAGCGGAACAGCAAAGTGATAGACAACTTTTAAAGTCATTGCATTGAACAAACGCTGTCCTGTTTTTGCTGCTTTTTTCTTGGAAAGAAAGATGGCAACACCCAGAGAGATGATTAAAACAAGAGATGCATCTGCCAGCAAAATCATAATTTCCTGCATTCTTGTGTAGTTTGTCATTGCCGGATTACGCAGCAGGTAGAAGTAGGCGAACCCTGCGCCCAAAATGGCTGTTACCCCTGCAATCACCCCCGACAATCCGCTTAAGGACAAAAATTTTGATGATTTCTCCATCATTTCGCGAATCATTTTTAAGTCATCTTGTTGTGTGTTCATAGTCATTAATTTTAAAAAGTACTTTGGGCGGCAAAGTTAATATAAAAAATGAAGGCTCGGAAGGGTAGGTTATTTTTCTGTTTTTTTTATCACAACTGACCAATTAAAAAAAGGGCGTTTTCTTTTTCGGATTCGCCCCAAAGTTGCAATTTTATTGTTTCGAGGCACCAAATACAATGGGCATAGAAAGCATAAAAAATTTAGTCGGACAGCCGAAAAGAATTTAGAAACAGTTTTAAAAAATGAGGTTGTGCAACAAACCCGAACGTTTTAGAGAATGCTTTTTATTATCATTCTCTCTCAAAAAGGAACTCCATTCCACGCTGTTTCAATATTAAAGCCTTATTTAACGGATTAAACTCGAAAACAGCATCTGCCTGTTTAAACTCAAACTTGTCTTTTGCAGTTGCTTCCAATGGAAAAGAGGGTTGCCCTGTGAGCTGCGCAAATAGTAGTCCGTTATTTTTGGTTATAGTCAGTTTTAAAGGAAGTTGCAAACTTGAATAAACGCCCAAATACTTATCCAATTCTTCGTCTGCGATATTCAATATTGTAAATTCGGGAATTTCAAACGGATTGTTGAATGCAGCATTTAGAATTGCAATAGAAATGTCATTTCCATTAAAATTCATGCCATTTGCTGTATAGGCAAATGAAATTTCATTTGTAGTAAAATATGCAAACACTGAACTAAATCCGTCTATTCCACCTGTGTGCCCAAAACCTGTTTTGTCGTAAAAAGGCATTTTAATTAGTCCCATTCCCAAATGGTCTTTAATGGTTTTCATTTTTGTCAAACTGTTTTCCGAAATCAGTTTTCCGTTAAAAAGCGCGCAGCTGAATTTAACCAAATCCGTTGGGGTTGACGTCATCGCGCCTGCGCCAAGGGCTTGTGATACATCTAATTCAGGCGCTAGCACCCAACTATTATTGAGAAACGTGTATGAATTACACTCACCATTTTGTGTATTAATTTTCCCGTCCAAGTAAGTGTTTTCCAGTCCGAGCTGATTGGTGATTTTGTCTTCCACTATCTTTGAAAATGGCTTTTCATAAATTTTTTCGAGAATGTAGGTAAGCAATATATAATTTGGATTGCTGTAAGCCATTTTCGTATCCGGTTCAAAATCATTTCCGCCTTTTATGATTACTTCCATCATTTCTTTTTCCATTATCGGTTGCGTGTGCCGATTTGAATTCACAAACTCGTCCAAATGATTGTGCAATCCGCTTCTATGGCGAAGCAAGTGTTCGATGGTAATTTTGTTGGCATTACCAATGGTTGGAAAATATTTATCAATAGTTTCGCTTAAACTCAACATACCTTCTTCCACCGCTTTGAGGATTAATACGGCAGTAAAAGTTTTTGTAATCGAACCTATTCTGTATTTTGATCTTTCACTCGCAGTCAAACCTTGTTCAACATCAGCAAATCCTACCGACTTTGAATAAATCAATTTGTCGCCTTGTGCAATGGCAACACTTCCCATAAATCTGTTGTTGCTCGCAAGCGCATCGAAATAAGTGTCTAATTTCTCCTTGTCAATGCTTTGGGAAAATCCCGAAAAAATTACTAAACTTACTGCTAATGATAAAATTAATACTCTTTTCATTATGTATATCTTTTTTGTTATACCACTTTGTTATCATTCTCGTTATTTGCTATTTAAGGTTGACCTGCTTCTGCTCCTTCTGACGTGGGCAAAAGTATAATATTTTGCTAAAGATAGGTAACCATAAATTACTCTATTTTTTTTGCGTAAAATTTGTATTTCAATGAGTTATAGCTTTAGTGAATCTCTTCGGGTTATGTTATTAGAAGCCATTTTCAAGGCTTTTTTAGCCAAATCTACTTTGATGTGATCAGTTTTTTGCTTTGTGAAAAGCTGCATTGTTGAGTATAATAATTTTCAATTCAGCGGGTTTGGTTTAAGAGACCAAATCGAGATTCGTCCTCGAAATAAAGATTATCAGAATAAAAAACATTTGGTTGAATTATTTTTATATTTGATATTAAATGTGTCTCTCTAAATAATAATGCGTTCTTGTGGCAAAAATGAGTGTCAGAAGAATCGCCGAATGCTATTAAAAATGGTGAGAAAAAAAAATAAATCAAAGCAAAAAATGATATTTTTGCAAACTATTTAAACTTATTGCAAATAGAATTACATAATGGGTTTTTTTTCATTTTTTTCAAAAGACAAAAAGGAAGAACTAAATCAGGTTCTTGAGAAATCGAAAGAGAATTTTTTTCAAAAGTTAGCCAAAACTGTTGTTGGAAAATCAAAAGTGGACGATGAGGTCTTGGATAATTTAGAGGAGATTCTTATTGCCTCCGATGTAGGGGTGGAAACCACGCTGAAAATTGTGGAGCGTATTGAAGTCCGCGTTTCAAAAGATAAGTATATCAGTACAGCACAGTTAAATACAATTCTCCGAGAAGAAATTGTTGACTTGTTGATGGATAACAATGCAGAGAAATTATCCGATTTTGAGCTTCCAAAGCGCGATGTACCTTACGTGATAATGGTAGTGGGCGTGAATGGTGTGGGTAAAACAACCACCATTGGCAAACTGGCGTATCAATTTAAGCAGAAAGGCTATAGTGTCATGTTAGGGGCTGCAGATACATTTCGGGCTGCTGCCGTTGATCAGTTAGAGATTTGGGCAGAACGAGCAGGTGTGCCGATTATCACACAAAAAATGGGTGCCGACCCTGCCGCAGTGGCTTTCGACACCGTAGCCTCAGGCATCTCCAAAAAATCTGATGTGGTAATTATTGATACCGCCGGTCGTTTGCACAACAAAATTCCGCTCATGAGAGAACTTTCAAAAATCAAGAATGTGATTCAGAAGCAGATACCTGATGCACCACACGAAATATTGTTAGTATTAGACGGCTCTATCGGACAAAACGCTATCGAGCAGGCACGCCAATTTACAGCAGCTACAGAAGTAAATGCACTGGCTATCACTAAATTGGACGGCACAGCCAAAGGTGGCGTAGTGATTGGCATCTCCGACCAGTTCAGCATTCCAGTAAAATATATCGGCGTAGGCGAAAAAATTGAACAGATTCAAGTATTTAATCGTGCTGAATTTATAGACTCATTATTTCCTGAGGGTTGGTAAAAAAAGAAGAAAGCAGGTTCATTATAATTGTGACGAAAATGTGTAAAATGGAGAACATATTCATTTGAAAAGTGTTAAAACCCTAATTCGCTTTAAAAACAAAAACCAATAAATTAAAAGATTAATTTATTGGTTTTTATTTTTGAGCGGAAGACGGGGCTCGAACCCGCCACCTAAAGCTTGGAAGGCTTTCGCTCTACCAAATGAGCTACTTCCGCAATTGTGTGAGTGGGAGGAGAAGGATTCGAACCTCCGAAGGCGTCGCCAACAGATTTACAGTCTGCCCCATTTAGCCACTCTGGAATCCTCCCATAATATTGAGCCGGTAGACGGATTCGAACCGCCGACCAGCTGATTACAAATCAGCTGCTCTGGCCAACTGAGCTACACCGGCACAATTACAATAAGTCAAAGTACGTCCCTCATTTGGGGCGGCGAAAATAGGATTTTTTTCATTAGCTCGGAAAATTGAGGTCTTTTTTTTTCAAAAATTGTTTTTCGAAATCATTTGGAGCAAAATCAGAAACTCTTGTCCCTTTCAATATCTGTTGAAATTCAGATATTTATATTTAATATTTTGGTCAAGGAATGATTATCTCTTACTCAACCAACACCTGCACACTATTTTCCAACACCTCAACGGCGCCGCCCTTTATGTCGAAATAAAGGGTTTCTTTTTCAGAAATAAGTTTTATTTTTCCTTGTTGCAACACGGCTATTGTTGGGGCATGGTTTTCCAACACTTCAAACAAGCCTCCCAAACCCGGAAGTTGTATGAGTGATGCATCGCCGGAAAACAGCACTTTATCGGGTAAAAGTATTTCTACATTCATAATTTATGCATTAGCAGCTTCGAGCTCTTTTTTTCCTTTTTCAATGGCTTCATCAATGTTGCCAACAAAACTAAATGCTGACTCGGGCAAATAGTCCAACTCGCCATCTAAAATCATGTTAAAACCTTTGATGGTGTCTTCAATGGGCACAAACACACCTTTCATACCGGTGAACTGTTCTGCCACGTGGAATGGCTGCGACAGAAATCGTTGTACTCTGCGGGCGCGGTGCACAATCTTCTTGTCCTCTTCCGAAAGTTCCTCCATACCCAAAATAGCGATAATATCTTGAAGTTCTTTGTACCGTTGCAGCGTTTCTTTCACGCGTTGCGCAGTACTGTAGTGCAGGTCGCCTACCACATCGGGCGTTAAAATTCGAGATGTAGAATCTAACGGGTCAACGGCGGGATAAATGCCCAATTCCGATATTTTACGGCTCAACACGGTGGTGGCGTCCAAGTGCGAAAAAGTAGTGGCTGGAGCCGGATCTGTTAAGTCGTCAGCTGGAACGTAGATAGCTTGTACAGAAGTAATAGAACCTCTTTTTGTGGAAGTAATTCGTTCTTGCAACATACCCATTTCGGTGGCTAATGTAGGTTGATATCCCACCGCCGATGGCATACGACCCAGTAGTGCGGAAACTTCCGAGCCGGCTTGAGTAAAGCGGAAAATATTGTCCACAAAGAACAAGATGTCGCGACCGCCGGAGTTTTCATCTCCATC
>WQSU01000100.1 GCA_009787675.1 Lentimicrobiaceae bacterium | reverse complement strand
GCTTTCTGCCTTCTCCTCTCCTGCACCTCCCCCACCCCATCCTACAAAAAGATTTTTCGCTACAACGAAGCCGTAGGCATTCAATCGCTTGACCCAGCGTATGCTTCGGGTCAGGCTGCCACTTGGGTTTGCAATATGTTGTACAACGGGTTGGTGGACCTGGACGATTCGCTTCAAATTTCGCCCATGATTGCCAAAGCATGGAGTATTAGCCCCGATGGCAAAACTTACACCTTTTTACTTCGCGATGATGTTTATTTTCAGAACAATGCAAACTATACTTGGGAAACGCCCCGCAAAGTTACTGCCACCGACTTTGTTTATAGTTTTAATAGAATTGTAAGTCCTGAAGTGGCTTCCCCCGGCGCGTGGATTTTTCAAAAAGTAGCGCGAAATGAGAGCGGCGCTTATTCCTTTATGGCATTGAATGACACCACATTTCAAATTATTTTGGCTGAGCCGTTTCCTCCGTTTTTAGGCATCCTTGCCATGAAATATGCTTCGGTATTGCCGCAAGAGGTGGTAGCACAGTATGGCAAGGAGTTTCGGAAGTTTCCGGTGGGCACCGGTCCTTTTCAATTTCAACTGTGGGAAGAAGGGATAAAGTTGGTATTACGCAAAAATGAAAACTATTTTGAACGAGATGAAAACAACGAGCCCCTCCCCTATTTAGATGCCGTCTCTATCTCTTTTATTATTGATAAACAAGTGGCTTTCATGGAATTTATGAAAGGAAACTTAGATTTTATATCCGGTATCGAAGCCTGCTATAAAGATGCCTTGTTAACCAAAGAGGGTGACTTGCAATCCACCTATTCGCACAAGATCACCTTGCAAACCGGTCCCTACCTTAACACCGAATACTTAGGTTTTCTACTCCAAGAAAAAGAGGGTAACCCATTATTGATAAAAGAGATACGGCAAGCGATTAATTATGGATTCGATAGAAAAAAAATGATTTTATATTTGCGTAACAACATGGGATACGCCGGCACCAGCGGCTTTGTGCCCATGGGAATGGCTTCTTTTAATCCCAACAGGGTAAAAGGCTACCACTACGACCCGCAAAAAGCGCTTGAGTTACTAAAACAGGCAGGCTATCCCAATGGCGATGGGTTGCCCGAAATTCCGCTTTCCGTTTCAGCAAGTTATTTAGATTTATGCCAATACATTCAACATGAACTCAATAAAATTGGGATTCGCATTTCGCTGGAGGTGCAGCAGGCGGCACAGCAACGGCAAATGATGCGCAACTACCAATTGCCCTTTTTTCGAGGCTCTTGGATTTGCGATTACCCTGATGCTGAGAATTATCTGTCGCTTTTTTACTCGAAAAATTTGCAGCCCACAGGCTCCAACTACACCCATTATGTAAACCAAACTTTTGACCAACTGTTTGAAAAATCGCAAACCATAACAAATGAGTCAATTAGAAACGATTACTACACCACATTAGATTCTATACTGATGGAGGATGCGCCGGTGGTTATCCTGTTTTATGACAAGAAAGTTCGATTTATCCAAAAGAATATCAGCGGGTTGGACAATTCGCCAACGAATCTGTTGAATTTAAAGCGCGTAAATTTTAGTAATTATATATTTTCGCCGACAAATAATGAATAAAACCAATTAATTATTATACACATTTTATGAAAAAAGATTTCTTTAAATTAATGACAGTAGCCTTATTATCATTACTGCTTTTTACCACTTGCAAAAAAGATATTGTAATAAGTGAAATCACATTGAATCAGATCGCAATTGCATTGGAAGTTGGTCAAACCACAACACTCATCGCCACCATACACCCTGAAAATGCTACCTATCGCACTTTGATTTGGGAAAGTAGCGTCCCTGATGTAGCCACCGTAATAGGAAACGGCTTAGTTACGGCTTTAGCTCCGGGTAAAACCACTATTATGGCTCGTACAGAAGACGGCAGCAAAACAGCCGTTTGCGCCATAAAAGTAGCAGATCCGATGACGTCAGAAAATCTTCTGACACAAGAAAATGGCTGGAAATTAACAACTTTCACTTCTGTTCCTCCTTATGTACTTTTCAATGGGGAGGAAATATCGAATATGTTTGAAGGATTTCTGTATGAGTGCGAACTTGATGACATCATCGTTTTTTATAAAAACTACTCACAATATTTAAAGTACGGAAAATTTCTCTGTGACTGGGATAGTGGATCAGGTGTTACATTAGGAAATTGGAAAATCAAAAACAACGAAAGTGTATTAGAATTTCAACTTCCCTATTTTTTTGACATAAATGATAATTTTGCACGCCTTGAAGGGAGAATTGTTACTTTAGATAATAATACATTGAAAATAGATGTTCCTCTTGAGTTTGATGATGGAGGTACAGCAAAAAGAGGTTTAATCGCATCGGGGAGAACAAAAGCTATCGAAAAATATGTTTTTACATTAACATACAGCAAAGTAAACTAAAAAAGTAAAGGCAGCAATGATTAAAGAGCAATCCTCTTCATCGCCATCCCAATCCTCCCGTTCGTTTCTTCAACGCCGATAAAATCAATAATTTCAAACAGGTCGGGACCTTTGGAGTCGCCCACTAATGCAAGGCGCAGGCAATTCATAATTTGTCCCATATTAAGTTGGTTTTCTTGAATGAACGCCACTACTGTGTCGTGCGCAACAGTTTTATCGAAAGGTGTAACAGAAAAAAGGATGTTGATAACCTGTTGCAAATGAACAGGAGTATCCTCTTTCCAGCGTTTTTTAACTACTTCAGGATTATAGGTTTCGGGCGCTTGAAATAAAAATGCGCTTTGATTCCAAATATCCGTAGTGAAATAAACACGCTCTTTTACTAAAGCAATTGCCTTTTCAACTTTTTCGAGATTAGTGTGAATATTCTTTTCGGCTAATTGTTGGGCAAAAAGCGTTGCCAAGTCTTTATCCGTTTTTTGTTGTATATAATAATGGTTAAACCACTTAGCTTTATCCAAATCGAATTTTGCACCCGATTTGCTAACTTTTTCTAACGAGAAGCGCGTCACAAGTTGTTCCATGCTCATCACTTCCTCTTCTGTTCCGGGGTTCCAGCCCAGCAGCGCCAAAAAATTGTTCACCGCTTCTGGTAAGTAGCCACTTTCACGGTATCCTGAAGATATTTCGCCGCTTGTTGGGTCTTGCCACTGCATGGGGAAAACGGGAAAGCCGAGCCTGTCGCCGTCGCGTTTGCTCAACTTGCCGTTTCCGTCGGGTTTGAGCAACAGGGGCAAATGGGCAAACTGCGGCGCCTGCCATTCAAAAGCCTTGTAGAGCATTACGTGCAGGGGCGCAGAGGGTAACCACTCTTCGCCGCGAATCACATGCGTAATTTCCATTAAATGATCATCCACCACGTTGGCTAAGTGATAAGTAGGCAATCCATCAGACTTAAAAAGCACCTTATCATCCAACAATTGAGCATTGATTCTCACTTCCCCGCGAATAAGGTCATATATATGAACTTCCGTGTTCTCAGGATATTTAAAACGAACCACATAGTTTCCTCTCAACTTTTCCACTATTTCTTCGGCAGATAAAGTTAATGAGTTACACATCACAGTTCGTGTATTCATATCATATTGAAACGTCTTTTTCTCGGCTTCAGCCTCTTTACGCTTGGCTTCCAGCTCTTCCGGAGTGTCGAATGCATAATATGCCCAGCCTTTTGCAATCAGTTCATCTGCATATTTTTTGTAGATAGGCATCCGCTCCGACTGTTTGTAGGGCGCATGTTTTCCCCCCACATGCACACCCTCATCGAACGTGATGCCCAGCCATTTAAAAGATTCAACAATATATGCTTCTGCTCCCGGTACAAAACGTGTTTGGTCGGTATCTTCAATACGGAGAAGCAGTTTGCCGTTGTGTTGCTTGGCAAACAGGTAATTATACAAGCAAGTACGAACGCCTCCTATGTGCAGAGGACCTGTAGGACTTGGGGCAAAACGAACACGAATCATTTTTTTATATAGAGTTTAAGGTTTATATTCTATCCAAGGGCGAAACCCTAAATGATGAGTTTTTGATCCAAAGTACAATGAATCTTCAGAACGTGGTGAAATTTCAAATAGGTGCGATCCTATACTTTGATTTCGTGAAGAAATAAAGCCGAAAACTGTTCCTTCAGAAGAAGTGAGATTTGTGTATGTATTATTAATTTGGACAAAACTGGAGGTAGGTTGGTTTGATCGTAAAAAATCTATCATGCTTTCGCCTGCTGCCCAGCCTTGCACCTCAATACAACTACCTCCTGAGGTAGGCATGCCCACATAGCGAATAACATTCGAATTTGGTTTAAGCTGCTCTGCAATATCATCATACAATGTTGATGGAAACTCTTTATAGAGCTCCCCATTATAGCTTTCCTTAATACCAGTATTCCCTATTTTAGGACAAAGGTTTTTAACAATTTTACCAATTTTTACTACTTCCTGGGTTTTAGCATCAACTTCAAAGTAAATGAAATTAAAAAACAACTCATAATCTTTAGCATTCAAGGCATGAGTAAATGTAAAAGATACATTTTTTTTGGTCAATTCAAATGGAATTGAAGATATTATTTTAAAATCACCTACCAACGAAGTTCTTCCTTCAATTATTTTTCCGTTAACTTTGTTAGTGATCTTAATATTATAAATCATCTTTTTATTTAAAGTTGCTTTTGCTACATATATGATTTTTTCTTTACCATAATAAAAAAATCCTGAATCTCTGGGAAAATCGTGCGTAATTTCAAGAGGAATATCACGAAGAGGAGTTGTAGAGAGAGAATCCTTAAATTCTTGTAAAACAACATAGATATCATTATAATAATAGATACTGTCAGGATTCTGAGCATCAATATATGCTGAACCTTGTGTAGGCTGAAAGCCTTTGTAAATTTTTACATAATGAATTGAGTCTTGATAATTCAAAATGCCATAAACTATTGGAACATCCTTATATGGTGCATTCAAATTAAAATCTGGTTTACAGGCATTAAAGAAACACATTAAACATACAAAAAGAATTAAAAAACTGTTTTTCATAGCTACTAAGGTTTAAAAGGTAATAAATAAGGTTTTTAATAATAATTTTATGTTACCACTTCATGGCATCCGGGTCCCGTACCCATTTGGGACCTACTCTGTTTCCATCTCTATCATATTTTGTATTTTCTGTATATTTTTCATTAAATGAATAAATCAATCTAAATATCAATGTGTTATGGAAAGGCTTACGTTCAACAGGTGCAGTAGCATTGATACTTCGTGAATAAAATTTGCGAACTTGTCCAAAAGGAACTATGGAGTATTGGAATCGGAAATTTAACTTGAGTCCTTTATACACAGGAATTTTTACATCAACAATTCCACTCCAATCGTTTTTATAATATCTTCCCGAACTTACCGAAGTGTTAAGTCGCCTTGCTCCTGAATCACTTTTTATGATGCTATAATCCCATTGCATCTCTTTAATATATACCAAACGCGCCCATGAGAACCCTATGCCAATACTAACTTTTGATCTGGGATCATCATAATGAAATAATAAGGGAAGTTCCAGATAATCAGTGCGAAGATTATAGTAAAACCGCTTGTCATAATCAGGATATAAGGGATCAATGAATGCAGTGTCCCCTTTAGCAATATATTCAACATAACTACTGTTACTTTTTTTCACTGCTCCTTTCTGACTATACAAAAGTTCCATCGTTAATGAAAAACGTTGTTTTCTGTCTAACATTAATTTCACATAAGGACCTCCATTAAAGCCTACTTTTTTGTAACCAAAAACCTCATCACCATCCACTTGCGTAATGTTCATTCCCGCAGCAACACCGCCGATGAAGCGCTGGGCGGAGGCGGAAGGGAGAAAGCAAACAGCAGAAAGCAGAAAGCAGAAAGTAGAAAGCAGAAAGGAGTGTTTGAAAAAGGTTGGAAGTAGAAATTGATTGGCTTGCATTTATTGATGTATTATGGAGCGACGTAATATGTACGCCAATAATATTTATTTATTTTACGGAATTACTACAGGAAATTGATGATTAAACTCCATTCTATAAGGTTCCCCAATTATATTTGTCAGGAAATCAACATATTGTTCGGAAAATTGGAATTCATTATGATTGTAATAAGGCGCCGGCAGCGGGAAGTTGCCAACATTTCCCATTTCAATCGCATCCGTGTGAAACTCTTCTAATTCACAATAAGGCACGATGTTGCGCATTACCGGCATTTTTCCATATTCACCTCTTAATAGCAAATCTACCACTTTATCTGCCAAAGTGGAAGTCAATCTTCTGTCATACTCATAACATTTTCCGGAGCGTGGGATATAGCCTGAGATTTGTCCGCGCGCCTCAATGCCTAATTTTTTATTGATTTCGGAAGCAATTACACCGCTAACTCCGCCAAAGCGCGGATGTCCATATTCATCCAAATCGGAACTGGCATATACCATTTCAATGGCGTCTTTGTCATCATTATACCAACGCACGCCTTCAGAAACTGCTATTAATAAACTGCGTTTCGGGTTAGACATGTAGTTTTCTTTTACTTTTTCGAAGAAGAAATCTTTGCGTTCTTTAGTTACCACAACTTCAGGAATCAGCGCCATTTGAGCGCCGCCAAACATGGCAGTGCCGGTGAGCCAACCGGCGTCGCGTCCCATAACTTCCAACACCATAATACGTTGGTGCGACTCGTTGGTGGTGTGCAACTTCGCCGCAAGTTTTTTGATTTGCATAGCGCCCGAAGCAAATCCGGGGCACAACACTACCTCATGCTGTTTGCCCTGATACAGGTGCATGGTACGTGTACGCAAGTCATTATCAATAGTTTTAGGAAAACCAATAACAGGGATGCCAAACCTTTTATACATCTCTTTGGCAGCGCCGTTGGTATCGTCGCCACCAATCGTTACAAGCACATCAATTTTGTAGCGTTCAATATTGCGTAAAATCTGATCGGAACGGTCTTCCTTGTTTGTTTTACCCGGGAAAGGGTTGGTTCTGCTGGAGAGCAATCCTGTTCCACCGTAAATTCCGTTGTAGGGAATGTTGGTTAAATCCACCACATCGCCATTGCCGAGCAAGCCTTTCCAGCCGCGAAGAATGCCGTAAACTTTAAACCCAAGCATGGAAGCTCGGTTTCTAATGGCTTCAATACTGGAATTAATGGCTGGGGTATCGCCGCCACCTGATAATATGGCTAATGTTTTTCCTGCAAAAAGTCTCTCTTTTTTCATAGAATTATTAATGTGGTTTGCAAACAGTCGGCAAAGATAGAAATTTCTTTGTTTTTGTAAATTATTTTATTAAATTCATAAGATACTGACCATAACCACTTTTCAAAAGTGGCTGGGCAATTTCTTCCAATTGTTCTTCCGAAATAAAACCTTTGCGATAAGCAATTTCTTCAATACAGCCCACCTTTAAGCCCTGTCGTTCTTCAACAACCTGCACAAATTGCGTAGCATCAATCAGCGATTTGAAAGTTCCTGTATCCAACCACGCTGTTCCTCTATTCATCTTACACACTTTCAGTTTATTATGTTCTAAATAATAGCGGTTAACGTCCGTAATTTCAAACTCTCCGCGTGCGCTCGGCTTAATGTTCCTTGCCACTTCAACTACCGAATTATCATAGAAATAGAGTCCGGGAACTGCATAATTCGATTTCGGGACTTTGGGTTTTTCTTCAATACTGATGGCATTCATTTTCTCGTCGAACTCTACAACACCGTATCTTTCAGGGTCTGAGACATGGTAAGCGAAGACAATTCCGCCCACGGGATTATTATTTAAAGACAAATTATCTTCAAAGTCGGCGCCATAAAAAATATTGTCACCCAAAATTAAAGAGGCTTTATCGTTTCCTATAAAATCGGCGCCCAACACAAACGCCTGCGCCAAACCATTAGGAATATGTTGCACTTGGTAAGAAAAGGAGCATCCCAAACGTGCACCATCGCCTAACAAATGTTCAAAGTGAGGTAAGTCAGTTGGTGTTGAAATAATTAGTATTTCTCTTATCCCCGCCTGCATCAGCGTAGAAATCGGATAATAGATCATCGGTTTGTCGTAAATGGGCATTAATTGTTTGCTCATGGCTAACGTAATGGGATGTAAACGGGTGCCGGCGCCTCCGGCTAAAACGATGCCTTTCATTGAATTAGGAATTAGGAATTAGGAATTAAGAATTAGGAATTAGGAGTTAGGAGTTAGGAGTTAGGAATTAAGGGTAAAATAGGAGTTAAGGGTAAAATAAGGTTTAAGGGTTCAGAATTGAGAGTTATGGTTTTGAAATGATGGGCGAAAATATTTTTTTTTTAATTCAGTATTGGAAAAACACTATTTTTGCGGCTTGGTACATTATTAAAAATTATTAACATGAAAAAAATCACATTATTACTATTATCTATTTTATTCTTTGCGACTTATTCTGTAGAAGCGCAAAAACAATTTGCAGGAGAAATTCATTTTAAAACCTCTATTACAGGAACAGATGACCCTAACTTGGCTTCAAGTATTCCTGATATGACTGCTGTGGTTTCCATACTCGGCAATAAATTTAAACAAGTGCAAACCTTTGAAGGAGGAGCTACCACAATGATTTGG
>WQSU01000099.1 GCA_009787675.1 Lentimicrobiaceae bacterium | reverse complement strand
CGAGAAAGATATTTGGTTTCTCCATTTTCATCTTCAATAGAGTATCTATTAATCATATAGAAGAATGGGTTTTTGTGAGCATACACATTATAGACGCTGATTTCAAAAATGCTTTCAAAGTTTTTTCTTTTCTTGTGTGGTTTAATAAATTGCACACCTACATCCAAGTGGTGAAAGGGCTCTGTTCTATAATTGTTTTTGTAGGGAAAATTGTCCACATAATAAAGTTCGGGGTAGGGGTAATCCCCAAGGCCACCCAATAGATTGCTGTATGTATTAAAAAAACCATTCATGCTTTGAAGTTGATAAGTTTCATTGGGTAGCGTAAGTGCATTTCCTGTGGCAAACACCCAAGACAAAGACAAATTGATTCGTTTGGTAGGGCTGTACATCAATACAATAGACACATCGTGACGGCGGTCGTACCTTGCCCAAAATTTCTTGCCAAAGTTTAACTCATCAAACTGTTGCTGTGCCCATGAGAGGGTGTAGGCAATCCATCCTGTGAACTTTCCAACGGATTTGCGCGCCATAAATTCCACTCCATAAGCCCAGCCTTGTCCGGTAGTAATTTCAGATTCCCAATTCAAATGGGTATCAGTATTGCCCTCAGGTCCATTCGTCATAATATCTAAAAAAAACGAAGCGCCTTGTTTATAAGCAATAATGCGATCCATTTTTTTATAATAACCTTCTATTGAGAAAGTCATTTTTGTTTTTTCAGGTTCATAAACCAATCCCAAAGCTACTTGTTGCGAGCGTTGCGGGCGAGTATTTTTGGTAACAGGCACCCACAGGTCGGTGGGAAGTCCAAGTGTGGATGGGGATAACAAAAGCAGATATTGGTTCATCATAGCATAAGACGTTTTGAGGACCAAGTCTTTACGAAAATTATAGCTTATACTTAATCTCGGTTCCGGTAAGAAGTAAGTTTTTTGTGGAACAGAGAAGAAATTTAATCGAAATCCCGGATTTAAGCGTAATTTTCCTTTTATATTTATCTCGTCTTCAATATAAAGTGCATATTCCAATCCTTGTGCCAAAGTAATTCTATTATATTCGGCAGTATCCGCCTTTGTCTGTAACACATTTGGGCGTGCCTCGTGATAGGTAACCAAAGCACCCATTAATATAGTGTTCATTGAATTGGGGATATAGGTCAAATCGTATTTTAATGAATAGTCACGAATGCCCGAACCGAAGTTCAACCCAAAAGAGCTTTTTTCCTTTTCAGCAATAATGGATAAATTCTCAGCAACTCTCATGGTGTAGTCGCTGAAGACAAACGACAGATTTGAGAAAAGCTGATTAAAAAAGAGGTGATTCCACCGAACTGTTGCTACCCCGTTTTGCCAGTAAAGCCCAGCTGACAAATTCTCCTTCAACTTTTCTCCATCTTCAAAAGATTCATATTTTTCTTTTCCATAATATTTATCACGTCCGAAATAGCCGCTAACAAACAACTTATCTTTGTCTCCAAAATCGTAATTAAATTTAGCATTCAAATCATAGAAAAAATATCCGGCTGTAAAGCCGTCAGTAATAGCAGCCATTATAGGTCTGGAGAGCAAATCGAACCATGTTCTGCGCCCCGAAACCATAAAGGAAGATTTGTTTTTCACTATAGGTCCTTCCACCATAACATTTCCTGATAATAAACCAATTCCACCTTCTCCATGGTAAGATTGCTTGTTCCCCTCTTTCATTCTCACATCAATAATTGAGGAAAGTCTGCCGCCGTATCTTGCAGGAAAACCGCCTTTAATCAATTCGGCTGATTTTATGGCGTTTCCATTAAAAATAGAGAAAAAACCGAGCAGGTGGTTAGCGTTATAAATGGTGGCTTCATCTAAAATGATGAGGTTTTGGTCGGGACTGCCCCCGCGTACATGAATGCCGGAAGTGCCCTCTGTGCCGGAAGAGACGCCGGGCATTAAGATCAACGTTTTAAAGAGGTCTTTTTCGCCAAACAACATGGGAACGCTTTTTATTTCTAATGCTGAAATGGTATGGGAACTCATCTGCGGAGTCTCTGTGCTTTTTTTCTCGGAAGTAATTTGAACTGTTTGTAGAACAACCGTTTTGTTCATCACTTTGTTGAAAGAAAGCTGGGGCAGAGACGCCAGTGTGAGCGTGTCCATCGAAAAACCCATATAACTGTAAATTAGCATAACGGAATCGGCGGCAGGATAGGTTATGGAATAAAATCCATAGCCATTAGAATAAGTACTTGTTTTATACTCAGGAAGATAGACAACAACTCCCGGTAAAGTTTCCATGCTGCCTTTTTCGTAAACGTAACCGCTTATCGTGTGTTTTTGTTGGGCAAACAGGAGGCAGGGAAATAGAAAAAGAAGTAAAATAAATATTTTGTTCATTGTGTGGTTATTTTTTTTGCCGCGTATAAAAACAGTTTTTTTGGTCAATTATTATATGTTTGGCTAAAAAAGCTAAAAAGGAGAAAACAGAATGAGAGAAAGCAATAAAATGATATAAGATACTTTATTTATTATCTTCGTGCCGACTTTTTGACTTTTTTTATAACCTCCATAAGAGCATGAAAAAAAGATATTACTTTATTGTAACAGGAGGCGATGAAATTGGCGGCATTTTTTGATAATGAAACTGTGTGCAAATGGTGAAATATTGTCTGTACCAAGCACATTAGAAGTGAGGGCTTTCTATGCGAAAATAAGGGATATGCGGGACTGATTACGGTGTTGGTTTAATGATCACCCTATGATCTTTCACTCCCTCAATTTCAATACCTTGCACTGTTTTCTGTTTTATTGCATCTAATAAAACATCACGCAACAGGGTGTTAAGATAGAGGGTAGATTCGAAATGAAGCTGCTTTAAAAAATCATCACCGCCCAGCGCTAAAAAGTCGATAGTAACCAGAGTATATGTTTTATCCGGTTCTAAAGGTGTGCCACCAATGGTACAGGAAAACAATCTATTGGCGCTGTATGTCGTTTGAACATTTGCTAACGGCGCATTTTTTTTCTCAGTGAAACGGTCGAACATTTTCTTCAATTCGCTTCCTTTTATAAAAACAAAAGCCACACTATTATCGAAAGGAATAATTTGGTAAACATCTCCTATGGTAATTTTGCCTTGAGGCAAGGCTGCCCTAATGCCACCAAAGTTTAGCAACGCCAAATCGACTTTTTCCATTTTTTGAGAGGACAGGTACTCGTTTCCCCATTCAAAAAGTATGTCAACCAATAAATTAGACAAAGGGCTCATCGGCAGAAATGACTTCAGAATCTCTTTGGAAGTGCCAATGGGTATATCCATCACTTTGTCTTTATCTTGTTTTAAATAAGACATATAAGTTTCAATCGTCAAGTCGGCGTCTTTATCAAAAGTTGAATCCATTTTTACGACTTCATATTGATAGTGGTAATTATTTTGCGCATTTACCGAGGTGCAAAAGTTGCATGTAAAAATTGAAACAGTAAAAAAAAGAATGAAAAAAAAGTTTGTATTTTTTCTGATTAATGATAACATGCGGCAAAAATATATTTTTGCCGCAATTTTAAATCATGTTTCTATGCTAAAAAAATCTTTCTCTATTTTTTTGATTTTGATAGTTTTTCAAAATCTTTACTCTCAAAAAGCAGTGTATCAACTGCCGATAGCTTCGCTAACAGCTATTACCAATCCTACTTTTTTCTACACCTTGCCTAAAACCGCTTTTAAAGTGGATGTTGTGATTACAAAAACCTCTAATATTATGGGGCTGTATGCCGATTTTGCAGAAAAATTATTGGGCATTACCAATTATTGCCAACAAAACACAACGGAATTTCATTTAAAAAACGTTACTATCGCTCACTTTACGATTCCTGATGCCAAGTTTCAATTTGTGGCGGAGCTTTCTGCGGAACAAATCAAAAGCAATTTTTTAAAAACATTATATAAAAATGAAGGAGCTCCAGACCTGCAAATTTCTTCCAATTTTGAACACTCTCTTGCAGACATATTACCCGATTTCTTTAAAAATTATGCAGACGTAGTTTTACAACATACCTATGAAACTTATACAGAAACCAAAATTGTTGACGGCGTAGTTATGCAAGTTCCTGTAACACTGAAAAATATTACTAAAAAAACATTAGCACAACAAGCTCAGGAAGCTGTTGATTTTATTGAAAAAGTAAGAGCAGACCGCTATGCCATCCTTTCTCTTGCTCAAGAAGTTGCTTTAGAAGTAGAAGCATTTGAATATATTGTGAACCAACTGAATGAATTGGAAAAAAAATATTTGGAGTTGTTTACCGGAATCACCGTCTTTGAAGATATTTGTGAAACTGTTGTGGTATATCCTGAAAAAGGCTCTCTGATATTGCCGGTTTGTTCAGTAGTTCCTAATGCCGGTTTTAGCCCCTCAATGAATAAAACTATTGCTTATAATTATTATTTAAAATGCAAACCTCAACTTGAGACCGAACAACAAACCCATTTTCGTGAAACAGATGCATCTTCACTCAAATCAAGGAAGAACAATGGCTATTCCATCAGAAAAGCAGTGCCTACTTTTGTTTCGCTGGTACATGGCGATTCTGAGGATTTATTAGGTGTATTTCCCATTTATCAGTTTGGATTGTTGGAAATATTGCCCCCCAATTTGAATAGTTTTGAAATTGGAAAATGGAGCTATATTTATTAATACATGCAAACTTTTCCTACTTCTTATAGATTGATGAATGTGGCTTCCGGTAGGGAGTTTGAAGATACCGGCTGGCTGCTTGATGATCCGTTGGGCGAGAGACCTTCCTTAATCAGAGCGATTTACGAAAAAAAACAACTTATTCCTAAGGAAGATGCTTATGGCATCTACAAGTTTGCCGATTGGTTGCCCGTATCACGCTTTCTGCAAGGTTCTTGCGCTCCGGTAACCTACAAAAGTAAAACTTTGGCAAATTATTTGAATGTAGATAAACTCTATATCTGCTTTAGCGGCTATTTTCCTGAAATTGGCGCAAATATGACCACCTGCTCTTTCAAGGAAACGGAGGCGTACTCAGTTTGCGGACGCATCACTTCTGACAGGAAAGGCGTTTTGGTGGTGGCTTCGGCAGGAAACACCGCCCGAGCATTTGCTAAAGTGTGCTCCGACAACTACATCCCATTGTTGCTTTGTGTGCCGGAGGATAACTTAGATGCTCTTTGGTTCGACAAACCGCTGAACGACTGCGTGAAACTGATTTGTGCAAAAAGTGGCTGCGACTATTTCGATGCCATTCACTTGAGCAATATTGTGGTAAAATCTAACAATTATTATCCTGAAGGAGGCGCTAAAAACGTTGCGAGAAGAGACGGGATGGCAACTACTATGCTCTCTGCCACCACTTTCATCGGTGAAATTCCCGATTATTATTTTCAAGCTGTGGGAAGCGGCACAGGCGCCATTGCTGCTTATGAAGCCAATTTAAGGTTGATTGCCGACGGCAGGTTCTCCAACAAAAAGATGAAACTGTTCCTCTCCCAGAACCTCCCGTTTCTCCCCATGCTCAACGCATGGAATGCAAACTCCAGAGAATTGTTGCCTTTCAACGACATGGAAGCCCGAAAGCAAGTGGAAGAGATTGACGCTAAAGTATTGTCGAATCGCAAACCGCCTTACAGCGTCGCAGGCGGTTTGTTTGATGCCATGATTGACGCCGGTGGTGCATTTGCCGCCATTAGCAATGAGGAGGCACGTCACGCCGCAGCACTCTTTGAAGAAATGGAAGGCATTGACATTCACCCTGCTGCTGCTGTTGCCACCGCAAATCTCCTAAAAGCTGTTGAAAACAATGAAATTGACAAATCAAAAATCATCATGCTCAATATCACAGGTGGCGGAGAAAAGTTGTTTAAAAAATCCCACTCCCTACACTATCTCAAACCAAACCATATTTTTGAAATGAACCCGAAAGAGGAGGAGGTGATGCGGGTAATTGAAAAATTAGGAATTAGGAATTAGGAATTAAGAATTAGGAATTAAGAATTAGGAATTACACCTATACACCTATAAACCAATAAACCACTAACCACTCCCCCCATGCCCCACCTCACCTCCATTCAAATCCGCCTCAGCGACCTTGATTCTTTTGGGCATGTGAACAACGGAGCCCAGTGCCATCTTTTTGATTTTGCACGAATGAACTATTTTGAAACCGTGCTGAAAACCAAAATCGACTGGACTAATTTTGATTTGGTTTTAGTGAACATAACGCTTGATTTCAGGCAACAAATTCGCCTTCACGACAATATGATTTGCCAAACTGAAATATACGAAATGGGCAGTCGAAGCATGAAAATGCGACAACATCTTGTGGATGCCAACACAGAGGTAATTAAAAGCACCTGTCACAGTACGTTGGTAGCGATTGACAGAGAAAAAAACTGCTCAAAAGAGGTTCCGGAAAATTATAAGCGGCTGATTGCTGTTGGGGAGTAATAGGTATTAATACCCATTAAAGTGTATTAAAATCCAAAAAATTGCAACTCATTCTCTAAAGAATAGCGGAACAATATTATTGTTTAATCACTTTATAAACCCCTGTTTTTATTTTAATAAAATAGATACCGGCGGGCATCTCTTTAAGGTTAATTGTATTGGTGCCTTTGGTAAGGGTGATCTCTTTAAGTGGTAACCCTAAGAAATTGTAAATACAAGCTTTCGTTGGGTTTACGTCATTGTAATTGATATTAACCACTGTATTGGCAGGATTGGGGTAAATTAGAATGGAAGGTTTTTTCACATCGTTAATACCCAAAACTACAGTAGCACGCAAAGAAATGTTCACTTCAGGAGTGATTGGGTCGTTGCTTAACAGTTTCATACTACCAGTATATTCTATGTTTTTAGCCCCTGTACAATCGTAAGTTAAAGTAATGACTTGCGAACTGTTCGGTTGAATTTTGCCGCTGAGCGGCGCGGCATCCAATTTTGCCGTGAATTGAATATCTGTGATTTCAAACTCAAGTTCCGTATCGCCATGGTTAGAAAGGGTGATTTGATCTTCCATTACCGTTACGCCGTCAAGCACTACGTATGAACTTGTTTTATCCAAACTTAACAGAGGTGTTCCTGTGCTGACTAAGTTAAATTTGTGTGGGTCAGGCGCTCCGATATAAGGATGGCACTCTCTTCTGCCGGACTCGTCTGCGGCAAAGATATAATACTCCACATTTATGGTTTTGTTAGGAAAATCGCTCACGGTTACTTCCCAAGTATTGTTACCCATATGAGCCATGTGATATCCCACATATTCTCCACCATCAACTCTAACATAAGCAATTACAGAATCGGAATAGATATTGTTTTCGCAATAAGAGTAAAGTTCGGTACTAAAAGTTACTTCTCCTGTGTGGGCGATGTTCCCAAAAATCGGCTGGTGTTTAATATACAACATACATCTGTCTGCAATCTCGTGAGTGCGGCAGTGCAGGGCATCGGTGCTTTCCCAAAAATTATAATTAATTCCAAAAACTTGATAACCGGGCATTGCATCTTTATATGCCTGAACTGCGGCTGCATCGTTGGCATTTCCCGTTAGAGGAATGAAAACTTTCTTATTTAAAATTAAAGAGTTGGTGTATGGTGTTGGGTTATTAGTAGTTCCGGGAGTATATACCCTGTAAACCCGCATGGGAGTACCATAAGGAGATGTTAGTGACGCAAAATAGTTGGCAACAGTTTCATACGCATTATATCTTGGATGGTTGGCGGGCACTTGCCCAATCATTACTTTGTCGGGAGCAAGATATTTTCCCCAGCAATCAATGTGGTTTATATAGTCCCCTAAAGCATCATTTAGTAAATGATATTGCTCTACACCGAGATATTCCAAAAAATGCGCTTTGATTTGTGGGACCGTCCAACCGGGATTATCTTCATAGAATTGTTCTATTGAAGAAGCTGCCTGACTTGTGCCATCATTCATATAATTCCCACCTGCAAGTAAAAGCGTGGAGGTATATCTATCTATCTGCACCCCGTCGCCGGACAAATGAGCTGCAAGTTGTGTATTTATTTGATTATCCTGATATCTACCTCCCGAATAGGTTCTATTATAAGTAAAGTCATAAATAGCTACTTCGCCATTATCAATTGCCATAAACCATGGACCATAGTCTCGCGTCCAGTAGCTATTTGAAGGGGCTATTAAAAAATCGCAATTAGCCATCTTTACTCCATATTGGTTATACTGGCTCACTACCGTTGGCTTGTTTTCGGCGGTTACAATCGTAATGACTTTGGTATCTTCTGCCATCTTTTGAATTAACGTAACCGGAATACCAAATGGATAGCGAACCAACACTGCTTCTGCAGGTTCATACTCCGCAATAGGGCGCAGTTGTCCTGTTGGCGGAGGCGCCGGCGCCACAGTAGGAGGAACAATTCCTTTGCTTTTTGCCCACGCCATTTCTTCTTGTGAAGGAACATGGTAAAGTCGAATACCATCTTCATTATAAATGGGTTGTGCTAAAACAGCAAAAATGCCTGAGAAAAATACGATTACTAATAGTAAATTTTTTTTCATAGAGTTGATGTTTATAAAGAGGTTGCAAAAATATTTAATATTTTAAGGTAGTTTATCCCCCAAAACGATTATTCTTCACAAAGTTCTGTTAATACACC
>WQSU01000098.1 GCA_009787675.1 Lentimicrobiaceae bacterium | reverse complement strand
CTGCGCCACCATCGCTTTTGGTATGGGAATTGACAAACCAGATGTACGTTTTGTGATTCACTACGATATGCCCAAAAGTTTGGAGGGATACTATCAGGAAACAGGGCGTGCCGGTCGCGACGACGGAGAAGGACTCTGCATCGCATTCTACGACATTAAGGATTTGTACAAACTTGAGAAATTCTCTACCAAAAAATCTGTAGCTGAGCAGGAAATGGTGAAACAATTATTAGCGGAAACCGCCTCCTATGCCGAATCTACAAACTGCCGGAGAAGACACTTATTACACTATTTCGGAGAAGTTTACGAACAGGATAATTGTGGCTGCTGCGACGTTTGCCTCCACCCAAAACCCAAAATGAATGCAACAGAACAAGTGCAGTTGGTGATTGAAGTAATTAAAGAAGTAAAGCAACAATTTGTTGACAATCATATCATTGATATTATTATTGGAGAAAAAACAACAACGATTGTCAAATTTAAACATAATAAGCTCAAACAGTTTGGAGAAGGTGAAGAATATGACAATAAATTTTGGTCGAGCGTGGTGCGTGTTGCCATTTTTGAAGAACTGATCTATAAAGATATTGAGAACTACGGTTTGTTAAAAATTACTCCAAAAGGTGAAAAATATCTTACAAACCCCTACACGCTACATGTACAAAAACCTAAATCCAAAGCATCGGATGACGACGAAATGGATGACGACGAAATGTCGGATGACATGATGCCGTCGAAAGGGGAGGCTACCGATGCGGCTTTGTTTGCCATGCTGAAAGATTTGCGCAAATCAATCTCTATAAAAGAAAATCTGCCTCCTTTCATTATTTTTCAGGATCCCTCTTTGGAGGATATGTGTATTCAATATCCTACCACGCTGGAAGAAATGGTAAATATTACTGGTGTGGGTGCCGGAAAAGCACAGAAATATGGTCAGCCTTTTGCCGATTTGATAAGAAAATATGTGGAAGATAATGAGATTGAAAGACCGCAAGACTTTATCGTAAAATCTGTTGTTAAGAAATCAGCAATCAAAGTGTTTATCATTCAAAGTATTGATAGAAAAATAGATTTTGAAGATATTGCACACGCCAAAGGACTGGATATGGACGAACTTTTCAACGAAGTGGAAAGTATTGTTGCCTCCGGAACGAAGTTAGATATTGATTACTACATAGATGACACTATCGAAAAATATCATCAAGAAGATATTTTGGATTATTTCTCCGAAGCAGAAACCGACTCGGCAGAGTTAGCGCTCGAAATTTTGGGCGAAGATGATTATACTTTGGAAGAGATTAGAATCATGCGTATTAAATATATGTCTGATGTAGGGAATTAACGTGACACTTGCAACATTAAGAAATTTATTTCACACACAATTAGCCTCGCTTTACGACCAACGGGAAGTTGAGGCTATTTTTTTTACTTACATTAATGGTAAATACGGAGTTGAGAGGTATCGGTTTTCCTTAGATGCAAGACAGGAGGCGAAAAGTGAAAGTGAGAAAGGAGAATGGATGGGGGACTTGGAGAGGTTGGCGAGGGGAATGCCGGTACAATATGTGATTGGAAAAGCCGATTTTTTTGGAATGGTGCTTGATGTTAATCCCGCGGTGCTCATTCCAAGACCTGAAACAGAAGAGCTCGTAGATCATATTATAAATTCAAAATTTAATATTATAAATTCAAAATTTAACATCCTTGATATTGGCACAGGTAGCGGCGCCATTGCCATTGCATTGGCGAAAAACATTCCAAACGCCAATCTTTGGGCTACCGATATTTCGGAAGCCGCTCTTGAAACTGCCAAAAAAAATGCAGCACGGAACAATATAGAGGTTAAATTTTTACATCATAATATTTTAAAAGATGAAGGGGAACTACTTCCTAAAGAGTTGGATATTATTGTTTCAAATCCACCTTACATTCCCCAATGCGAGCGAAAGTATTTGCATAAAAATGTAGTAAATTATGAGCCAAACGTAGCACTTTTTGTACCGGATGAAAATCCTCTTGTTTTTTACAAAGCAATTGCCAATATAGCAATAAAAAACCTCCGCAAGGGAGGCTCTTTATTTTTTGAAACTCATGAAAAATTTCACCTTGAATTGACAGAAATACTTGCCGAATTAGGGTTCAAAGAGATAAAACTCTGGAACGATATTAGCGGAAGACCTCGCTTTACCGTGGGTCAAAGAACATTTTGATAAGGAATTTAAGTACATTATATTACACAGTACCATCTTTGGACTGATCTATAATTATATTTGGCATAAATATCTATAATTTCTAATACTTTAACCATTTTCCCAAATCCCTCCATGTCGTTTTTTTTCCATACATCAGTATTCCAATGCGATAAATTTTTGCCGCCAACCACACACAGAAGAAGAAAAAGATAACGCACAAACTCATGGAAATCAGCAATTCATGAAGTGGTACACCTGAGGGCAAACGAATCAGCATAGCTACCGGCGAGGTAAGCGGAATCATAGACATCCAAAGGGCTAATGAGCCGCTCGGCGTTTCCGAAATGGGCATGATCATCATGATTGTTAAAAGTAAGGGAATGGTAACCGGCAATAGAAACTGCTGTGAGTCGGTTTCTGTATCCACGGCGGAACCTACTGCTGCATACAAAGATGCATAAATGAGGTAGCCGAAGATAAAGTAGAACAGAAAGCAGAGTAGAAGCGTGGTAAAAGAAAAATTAAAGTAATTTTGAATCTCCTCCAATAGTGAATTTTGCGTTAATAATTGCTCTGCATCTATAGCAGTTAGTGTAGTGCCTTGCATTTGTGTTTGCATGGCGCTTTGCAACATTCCCGCATCGCCGGAAAGCAAATTGGGGACGAGAATTTGTACACCAAGAATCAAAATAAATGTTAAAACTACCCACAAAACAAACTGGGTAAGTCCTACCATGGCAACGCCGACAATTTTCCCCAGCATCAGTTGCATGGGTTTCACCGAAGAGATTAAGACTTCAATAATGCGGTTCGTTTTTTCCTCCAATACGCCGCGAAGCACTTGTTGGGCGCACATGAAAATGAAAAAATAAATAATTAAACCACAGACCATTCCAACAATTTTACTCACCATGGCAAAACTGTTTTTCTCATTGCCAAACTCATCAATCTTGATACTCGAAATATGTGCTTGGGTGGTGGCTTTATAGGCTTCAAACTGCTGAGGACGTATGTTGAATGTGTCCATTAATAACTTGTCGAACAACTGCTTATCTAACTGACTTTCCAAATTTGGAACAAAACGTGAGGGTGGATCTTTGTCAAAATACAGGTTGGCTCTCAAGGCGGAGTTTCCTTTAATGATGTGCAAAATAGCATCATACCCGCCGGTAAAAAGCTCTTTTTTAAACTCGTTCACTTCACCGGAACGATACGTAAACACTGTTGATACATTTTCATCCAACTTATTGATAAAAAAATCGTTATCATCAATCACCAACACATTCATCTGTTTATGCGACTCCATCGTTTTCATCGTAATTACCATAGGCACAATAATAAGCGCCGCCATCAAAACCGGCGCCAAGATCGTCATAATAATAAACGACTTCTTTTTCACACGAGTTAAATACTCACGGGCGATAATTAGTTTTATTTTGTTCATATTTATAGGTGTGTAGGTGAAAGATATTCTCTCAATTAATCACTAATCACTATTTATTTTTTCCACCGCTTCATTAATTCTGCGGCATGCTTTTACCAATGCTTTTTCATCGGTGGCGTAAGACAGACGGATGCAGTTATCGTCTCCGAATGCTACGCCCTGTACCGTTGTCACGTTCAAACTTTATACAGATAGCTTTGCGCAAATCTAAATTACCCGGTACAGGCGAATAGTGAGAGTAGTTTTCGTCGATCGCTAACTTTCCAAAATCCATAATCTCTTCCGGCGTGTTAAAGTCTGGTTCTCCTATACTTAAACTGATTACATCTTTTCCGGCTTCTTTCAATTCGCACGCAATGCGTGTCATAGCCAGCGTTTCCGATTCTGCCATAGTAGCAACACGAGTAGCAATATATTCCATAAACTGTTTATAAAAAGGGTGCGAAATTACAGGAAATTTTGAAATTATTTCTTTTTTGATATTTTCGCGCACAAAATATTACAAGGTTCAAACTCCGTTGACTGAAGTCAACAATAATTAATTATAAATTACTAAAAAAATGCCAAAGTCTACCACCATAAACTGCTCATTTTGTGGAAAACCTATCAAAGGGAATGAGTTTCATATCAACGGAATTACTGGTGTGATTTGCGAAGATTGCTCTGATGCTGTGGGCGAAATCTTGCAGGATTATCGTGCTCAAAATGGAAAAACGAGAAAAAAAAGTGAACTGAAATTCAAATTGTTGAAGCCGGTTGAAATTAAAGAGAAATTAGACGAGTATGTCATTGGGCAGGATGAAGCCAAAAAGGTGATCTCTGTAGCGGTATATAATCATTACAAGCGCTTACTTCACGCTGCTAACGACAATAATGATGTAGAGATTGAAAAATCGAATATCATTTTGGTGGGTGAAACTGGAACAGGAAAAACGCTTATTGCCCGAACGATTGCGCGTTTATTGGATGTGCCGTTTTGTATTGCCGACGCCACTGTTTTTACCGAAGCCGGCTATGTGGGCGAAGATGTGGAGAGCATTCTCTCTCGCTTGCTGCAAGCCGCCAACTACGATGTGGAAAAAGCCGAACGCGGCATCGTGTTTATTGATGAAATTGACAAGATTGCGCGTAAAGGCGCCGATAATCCGTCCATTACACGTGATGTCTCCGGTGAAGGCGTGCAACAGGCAATGTTGAAATTGTTGGAAGGTACAAAGGTGAACGTGCCTCCGGAAGGCGGTAGAAAACACCCCGAACAAAAGTTTATTGTAGTGAATACGCAAAACATCCTTTTCATTGCCAGCGGAGCGTTTAACCAAATGGATAAGATTATTGCTGAAAGACTAAACACCAACCGCATTGGATACAATCAGGAAAACAGGGTGTTGGACAAAACCAACATGATGCAGTATATTACCGCCCAAGACCTGAAAATGTTCGGCTTGATTCCCGAACTTTGCGGACGTTTCCCTATGATTACCTATTTATCTTCATTAAATAAAGAAGCGCTCAAACGCATTTTATTAGAACCTAAAAATGCACTAATTAAACAATATGAACGTTTATTTATTTTCGATGGAATTCAATTGTCATTTTCTGAAAATGCTATTGATTATGTGGTTAATAAAACGATTGAACTAAAATTAGGCGCTCGCGGGTTACGCTCTATTATGGAACGAATTATGACCAACGCCATGTACGAATTCCCATCTTCTGAAAAGAAAAGAATTGAAATTGATGAAAGCTATGCAAGGGGGCAGATGGGGGAGAATTGAGAATTACAAATTAATAATTAAGAACTTTAAAAACAAAAAGTTATAAAGCAATTAAACCTATACACCTATTAACTTTAAAATATTGAAACGTTTTATTATTTTTTTCTTGATTTTCTGTCTATCTGTAGGTTGTGAGCGGAATAATAATCCCATTCCCCATGTTAGAGTTGATTTTAAGATTTATCCTAACGAGGTTTCTTATTTGAATTTGAACTATATTGGAGGACATGAGTATGTGAGTGGCGGGGTAAGTGGCATTGTGATATTTAGGATTTCAGATTGGGAATTTAGCGCTTTCGACAGAGCTTGCCCGCACGATTGGGAAGACCCTGATTCCTGGATTTGGGTAGAAAACGGTATTACTTTAAAATGCCAAAAATGCGGTTCACTTTATAATATTTTGGACGGTAGTGTACTTATGGGACCCTCAAAATATTCTTTAAGACAATATTATACAAAATTTGATGGGATGGTACTGCGGGTGCATAGTTAAGAAAACGCAAAAGCAAAAAGTACGAAAGTTGAAAAGATACCTCAATCACCTAAAAATACAACACCGTTGAAACCAACACCCTCAAATTATGAACCCAGTGCGTTAGTGTATCGTTATTCACTCTGCCTTTGGAAGTTAAAGATGTGCCGTAAACAGCCGATGTATATTCCGGCTCTATGCAAAACTGCAATTTATTGGCAGTGTATTTCACTCGGGCGCTCAATCTGTACAAAAAATCAATATTGGAGGCGCGAGCGTAGTATGAACGTGGGTTTGCCGAAGCCTGCACCGCACTGAAAGCGCCCAAGTTTTTACAATATCCACCAAATAAACCAAACTCCCATGAACGGTAGTTGAGATAAATGTCGCCCCAAAAAGAAAGGGTATTCAAGTTGGTGTAATCATAATTTTTGTTAAAATCTAAAGATGCGCTGGCGTCATATTCCTTTATGGCGTAGCCGCCCATCATCAAATAGTCGAAACTGTTTTGTATGAATGCGGCTTTGAGTTTAAAACCTGCTTTGAGTTGTTTTTTTATGAGGTGCTCGTATTGAAAAAAGGCGATGCCAGAGTAACTGTTTAATCCTTTTTTAGTTAGCACTGTGTCGGCAGTCATCAATCTTGGAACTATTCTTTTGAAGTTGAAACCTAAACCTGTGTAAATCAGGTGTGTTGAATTATTGTCTTTATCTTTCTTTTGGGTATCGAAGATATATTGTAAGCCCATTTCCGGCATCATGCTTTGGCGGAGATATTCTGTTGAAGCGCCCTGAATGCCGGTGGTCATTAAATCGCGCTGGGCATTGAGGTAAAACAGTAAGTAATTGTTTTGTACAAACTTTTGCGTTACTCTTATTTGCGGAGCACGCGAAAAAGGTTGGAATGGCGCACCCGCACTGCCTGCCACCGTAAAGGCAAACATTCGTTCGGTAAAGAGCGGATGCCAAGTTTGCCCCATCAGCAGTTGCGTGGTTTTCCAATCTATCTTGATAAAAGCGTGGCGCAGAGCAAAACCGTTCATATCGGCATTGGAAATACCCATGAACCAGCCTTCAACCATCCCCGATATTTTTGCGCCCAGCGCTTCTGGCGCCTGTATTTTTAAATTTAGACGCGTATTCATTGCCACAAAGTTGAAAGAAGAACGGGCATGAATATCATTTCCGTTTTTATCATAAAAAACATCAGCAGGGTATAGATAAATTCCTCCGTCTCTTGATTCTACAGGTTTTCGGGTATCCCAAAAAATATCTAAACTTACTAAACCGCCCCAATTCAAATCCCAATTTTTCTTCTTGTCCGGAAAATGCTCACTACTAATTGAGGTGCGAGTTCTGATGGTATCGGTATCGTTTAATGAAAAGAATGCCTTGAACTTACTGTGTTTTTTATGGATGGTGTCTTGAGACTGTGAAAAAGTGTTAAAACTAAGGCAGAGAAATAGTAGAAAATAGGTAAATTTCATTTGAATAATTGTTGAATCGTAGTGTTTCTTAAATCAATGCCCCAAAGTAGTTTTTCATGAATGACAGAGAAAAAGTCGGTATTGTGAAAACGCACCATGTTGATTTCAAAGTTTTCTTTTTTAATGGTTAAAGTAGCTGCAGTGGGAACGATGATGCGCTCATTATCTATAGCTAATGAAAATTTATCTTTTCTTCGGCTGTGCACTTTCACCTTTATTTCGTCATCCGCATTCACGATAATGGGTCTAATATTCAGCGTGTGTGAGGCAATGGGGGTGATGATGTTCACGTGTGAGGTGGGGTGGATTATAGAACCACCGCAACTTAACGAATATGCCGTTGAACCTGTTGCCGTGGCAATAATTAAACCATCTGACCAATAAGTATTTACATGACTTTCATTCACCCAAATCTCGATCTCGCACATTGAATCCTCATCGGTGATGCGCACAGTGATGTCGTTCAAAGCAAAATAGTTTTCCAAAGGCAAAGTGTGGTCGCTATCCAAATGCAAAAGTTTTCTTTTTTCAATGATAAAACGTTGTTCACAAAGCATTTGAAACTGTTGTTCGAAATTCTTTTTCGTAATTGTTGTTAAAAAACCGATACGTCCGGTGTTGATGCCCACCATGGGGATATTCAAATTGCCTACTAATTTTACGGAGGCAATAAAAGAGCCGTCGCCGCCAAACGAAAAGAAAAAGTCGATGTTGGGAATCTGCATTAAATCTTCGTGGGTGGAGAAGATTGGGCAGTTTGTAATAATTTTCTCGAAATAAGGTTTTTGCGCTAACTGATGATGCACTACCAATTGCACACCTTTTTCCAAAAGATATTGTAACGCAGTAACAATAAATGTTTTATCGTTTTCGCTATGTTTTCTGTAAAAGACGGCAATTTTCATGCGAGGTTATTCGTAGTTTTTGGGCTCTGTTTCTCCATTCAAAATCATCAAAGCATTAAACGCCAGCGCTCTCATTTCGTCTTCACCAGGATATACCTTCACCGGAGCAATCCAATCAATGTAACTAGTAATTTCATTCACAATCGGTTTTCCGTAAGCAATGCCGCCGGTTAGCAGCACGGCGTCCACCTTGCCTTTCAACACTACAGCGGCTTCTCCAACAGCTTTTGCCACCTGATATGCCATTGCATTTTGAATGAGTTGGGCTTTTTCGTTGCCTGCTTCTGCGTCTTTTTCTATTTGATAGGCGTCGTTTATGCCGAAATAGCCCACGTAGCCACCTTTTCCTACCAATATTTTCTTTACTTCTTCCTTGGTGTATTCGCCACTGAAACAAATATTTACTAATT
>WQSU01000097.1 GCA_009787675.1 Lentimicrobiaceae bacterium | reverse complement strand
CTGCCACTACCATAATAGTGTCGTTCATAATGTTAAACTGCACGCCGATTCCCTCAAAGGCGCCTTCCAACTGTTCGGTTTGCTCCTCTTTTGCCTCTGCATTGGCATAAGTGGAATGCGGGTCTAATCGCGCTAACATCCCGCAAAGAGCATCTTCAGAGAACTGTTCATGGCACACACTATCCACATAATAATGGTCGATATAATAAATTAAATCGCGCAATTTATCATACGTATTGGGTGTATTGCGTTGGTTTTTAACAAAATAAAATGCTACCGACATCCCTAAAAGGAATATCACAGCAGTATATAAAACTCTGCTAAATGAAAACGGACTGTTGTTCATTCTGTTACGTGAAAAGAATCAACAGGCATACTACGATTCCTATTAGCGCTACACCTTCAACGAAAGCAGCGGTAATAAACATAGTACCCCGTATATCGCCTGCCATTTCAGGCTGCCGCGCCATAGATTCCATAGCGCCTTTTCCAATTTGTCCAATGCCGATGCCGGCGCCAATAGAGGCAAGCCCTGCCCCAATTCCTGCGCCCATTTTGCCCATTGCGGCATCTGCGGCGGCTTGTAATAGTGTTAATGCTGTCATAATTAGTGATTAGTGATTAGTGATTAATGATTAGTGGTTAATGATTAGTGATTAATGATTAGTGATTAGTTGTTAGTTGATAAATGTTTAATGTATATTATGGTTATAATTCTCTTAATTTTTAATTTTTATTTCTCATTCCTCACCTCTCATTCCTCACCTCTCATTCCTCACCTCTCACCTCTCATTCCTCACCTCTCACCTCTCACCTCTCACCTCTCACCTCTCACCTCTCATTCCTCACCTCTATTCTCTTGCCATGCCAATATAAAACGCCGTTAACAATGTAAATATATAGGCTTGAATAAATATTACCAACAGTTCTATGGCGCCCATGAAGACGTAGAAGAAGATAGAAACAGGGGATGTGAGGTAGCCTGCAATAGGGTTAATGGCGCCAAAAATAAATATCAATCCAAGGAAACCGAGTATGATGATGTGTCCTGCCAACATATTGGCAAAGAGACGAATCATGAGCGTAAAAGGTTTAGTAAACACGCCTACCACTTCAAGAAACGGCAACAGCGGGATGGGGAATTTGAGCCACCACGGCGCGTCGGGCGGGTTAATAATATGTATCCAATATTTTTTCTTGGCAGAAAAGGAAACAATAAAAAACGTGATGAGTGCCAAAACCAATGTAATGGCAATATTTCCCGTTACATTGGCGCCTCCCGGAAAAACAGGAAACAAACCCAGCAGATTGTTTATCAAGATAAAGAAAAACAACGTGAGCAGATAGGGAAAGTATTTGTGATATTTTTCTTTTCCTATTAAAGGTATGGCAATTTCATCCCTGATAAAAAGCACTACGATTTCCATCATTCCTTGAAGTCCTTTCGGGGCTTTATTGGGATTTTGTTTGTAAGTTTTGGCTACCGATAAAAATATCAAACATAAAATGATAATACTTATAAATATAGCACAAACATTTTTTGTAAAGGAGATGTTGAAAAAAACCGGTGTCCATTCATATTTTTCATTTTGCTCTAATACACCTGTAAAATTAGCGTAATCGCCTTGCAATTTAACGATCTTGCCTTCAGAGTCTTTTGTAAAACCAAGGGCATATCCTTTATAGGCTTCATTGCCATGTTTTAATTTTGAAGACATGAAATATACTAATTTCCAATCATCAAACAAAATAATAGGAAGGGGAATGGTAATATCTTTGTTCTTAACTGTTGTAATATGCCAACTGTAACTATCCAGAACATGTTCCATGAAATACTCTTCAGCATTGAATGTCTCGGGTTCTGTCATATCATTGGCAGCTAATGGTAATGGGGAAAGGACGAGTAGTAAAAGGGACAAAATAATTCGAGACATACTATTTTTTTTGAAGCGGCGAAAATAGATTTTTTTATTTTTCTACAGAATCATTATCAATAAACATTTGGACAACATAAGAAAAAAAGGGGCGCCCATTTTTTTAAAAACATTTAATAATGTATTGAAATAGTGATATGGATTTTATTATATTATATTATGATTTGTATAAAAGGTAGAAATAGAGTCGGCGCAAATATAGAAAAATATTAATCCATTACTTTTTTGGTTTTTTTTTGGACAGGGCAAAATCATTAAAACTTCCTTTTTTCTTTTAAAATATATTTTTCATAAAATTTTGATATTCAAAGTTTTGCATTGATATTTTTTGTATATTTGCCTCATAATCAATAATTTAAAAATTATTCTAAAGGAAACATTACTATCTAATTTTTGCAACATGGAAGACCATAGAATTAATCGAAAAAAGTACCACCCCTTAGTAAAAAAAGATGGATCAACTGATAAATATTCAAGAATAAGTTATTTTTGCTACTCAAAAAAATAACTTAATTTTCCCATGTTTACCTTTAAAGATTGCCTTACTGCTACTCCCATCCTTAGGTTTGTTTTCGACCATTTACATCTTTCTTCACCTTTGGGAAGAAAAGAGTTACTGCAAAGCGTTTTTATGACTAAACAGAAACCGCTGGAAGTTTGTATGAACGAAATTGAGCAGGTATTGGTTTGGCAAAACACAGCCTCCGATTTCTTGCCAAAAATAAAACTAATACTTTCTTCTGCACAAGATATTTGGCTTACCCTTTCAAGGTTAAAAAACAACGATTCTTTAGATGATATTGAACTTTTTGAAATAAAGAAAAGTGCATTGATCATGCATAATTTGAGTAAGTTGCTTATTTCAACTTCTTTTACGCTTTTTACTTTGCATGATATAAATGAGGTGATTGCCATTCTGGATCCTGAGAAAACATTAATGCCTCATTTTTATATCTATTCCTCTTACAGTAAAGAGCTAATGGCTTTGCGGAGTAAAAGTGAAAGAGCCAGTTCACCGGAAGAAAAAGAGGATTTGTTGTGGCAAATTTCTAAATTGGAAAATAAAATCAGGCAAAATTTAGTAAAAAAGTTACTCTCTTTTGCCACAATCTTAGAGGAGAATTTGCAATTTATTGCCCGTTTGGATTTGTTGCTCGCCAAAGCGGGATTAGCATCAGAGTGGAACTGCTGTAAGCCTGAAATAGCTGTAGATGAGATTTCTTACGTTGGATTATTCCACCCGGTGGTTTCCGACCGCCTAAAAAAAGAAAGTATAGATTTTCAACCTCTTAACATAGGATTGAAACAGGAACCTTGTTTGATTACCGGCGCCAATATGACGGGAAAATCAATTTTTCTAAGGGCTATTGCATTCAGTCAGTGGATGTTTCAGTTTGGATTTTATGTTCCGGCAAAAAAAGCAGCGATAGTTCCAGTAGAAAAAATTCACTTTGTTGCCGGCGATAGCGACACAGAACACACAGGTTTATCTTCCTTTGTGAATGAAATTTTCCATATCCATCATATTCTTCAAGAGGTGAAAACAGACAAAAAAATGCTGGTTTTGGTGGATGAGTTTGCACGTACCACCAACCCCAAAGAGGGTAGCGCTTTGGTAACTGCTTTTTTAGAAATGATAAACCACAAGAAAGCAATATGTTTGGTAACTACACATTATTCAAATGTTGCGGGAAATTTTCGCCGTTTGCGCGTGAAAGGTATTGAATGGGATAAAATAGAACATATTAAAACGCATCCGCACAAATTAAACAAATATATTGATTATCAATTAGAAGATTGTAATGAACAAACCGCTCCTGAAGAAGCGGTTAAGATTGCAGAAATATTAGCAATTGATGAGGCTTTTATTTCTTTAGTAAAAAAATATTTATAAAAAAATACTATTTTTTTGCCGGCAACAACACAAAGGGAACGGGCACCTGGTAGTAGCAACGTACCACTTCTCCATTTTGTTTTCCAGGAGTAAATTTCAATGTAGAAGCCACGCGTACAGCTTCTTCATCCAATTTAGGATGCACAGAATTTATTACTTTAGGATTTGAAACTGATCCATCTTTTTCCACAATAATTTGAACCATAACAATTCCTTGCGCTTTATCTTTAATGGCTTCTTTAGGATATTTTGCAGTTCTAGATACATAGTTGGGAAGTTCTTTTTTACCGTCAACATATACAGGGATTTCATTTACAGTGTAGTAAGGAGTGTTGTTATCCTTAATTTCCACTTGATCTTTAGTTGTTTTGCCTTTTTCAACAAAAGTAACTTCCGATATTTGCACCGTATTTATGTCAGCTTTAGGATTTGCAGGCGTAACATTGGTGGTTTTAACAATTACATCAGGCGATTTTTTTTCTTCCGAAGCGGTAGTTTTTTTTTGGCAAACCCCATTTGATAAAAATAGCATTGCAATTCCAAACAATGCTATTGACTTAAAAGATAATAGTTTTGATTTCATATTGATATGTTTTAAATTATAATCATTATTAACGGCGCAAAAATAGAAAAAATATAACACGAACAACTATTCATTTTTACATCCACGAAACATTCTATTCCAACGTATTTTTCCTTCTCCCAACTTTTTATATTTATCTAATGACAACCAAACAAACCACACTCTACCGGCAATATGGTCTTCAGGTACAAATCCCCAAAAGCGTGAGTCGGCGGAGTTATGCCTATTATCGCCCATCATAAAATAGTAGTCTTGAGCAAAGGTATATTCGGTAACAGATTGCCCATCAATAAAAATCTGTCCCGCTTTCACTTGCAAATCGTGCAGTTCATAGTTGTGAATAATTTGTGAATAAAGCACAACCGTTGAATCGTTTAGAGATACAGTGACTCCTTTTTTAGGAATGGTAATTGGACCAAAGAAATCCTTATTCCAATGATAACGAGGATCATGGGGAAAAACCTCAGGATTGTATTGTCCTTTTTCATCCACGAGTTTTTCCACTTTTATTCCCATTTTTTCAATTTCCTCAACTTGTGCATCCTGCAAGCAATAAAAAGCATCATACAAGATGTCTCCTTCATTAATATTTAAAGTTTTTCTTTTCTTCATTTTCTTCAGGTTTACCCCTACACCGCTTTGATCCACAAGATTGTACCGAAATTGCATGCGCTTAGGATTGGCTATCGGCTGATCGTCAATATATACTTGGGTATTAATAATTTCTAATTTTTCTCCGGGTAGTCCAATGGCGCGCTTAACATAAAACTCTCTTTTATCAACAGGTCTTGCCGTTACATGGTATTTCTTCTTAACCATTTCTCTTCCTTTTCCGGGATAGTAATGCTCAGCCTCACGCACGATAGCGTTGTAACTTTCAGCTTGGCGCTCTAAAACTACGGTATCGCCATCAGGATAGTTGAAAACCACAGCATTTCCTCTTTCTATTGAGCGGATTTTAGGAGCGCGCAAATAGGGCAACTTAACCCATTCTACATAGGATTTTGTAAATTTTGTTAATGGAATGGTATGATGCACAAAAGGAATAGCCAAAGGGGTCATGGGAATTCTTGCGCCATAAGTTACTTTGTCCACAGCCAAATAATCGCCAACCATGAGTGAACTCTCCATGGAAGAGGTGGGAATAGCAAACAGTTCAAACAAAAAGCAACGCAGGATATAGGCAGCGGCAACAGCAAAAATCAAGGCATCCATCCAGTCGCGCGCAGTGCTTTTCTTAAATTTGGGCAGTTTTTCCAACGTTGTATAATGTTCTTTCTTTGAAATTCCAAGCCATGGCAAATAGAGAAAGAAGAAAAATGTTCCGGGAAGCAGGTATAAATAGCTTGTTTTTCCAAATAAACGTATGGTTTTCCAAATCATTAAAAAAAACATAAAAACGCCGATAAACGGGAAAAGAATAAGAAACATCCACCACTTCGGACGCGATAAAATTTTGAGCCACATCCACATATTATAAACAGGAACAAGCGTTTTCCATGGTCGTTCACCTGCTTTTTTAAAAACAAACCACAAACCGATTTGAAAACCTATAAATGAAATAATGGAAATAATTAATAAAGAAAGATTTGTAAATGAAAGCATACTCTTTGTTTTTAATCTTAAGTAAACGGAGGAGTAGAAAAAAAATTATAAAGAGTGGAAGCAATTTTTTGGGACGAAAAAATAATATTATTCATTTTTGCATAATCGAAAAAACATTCGAATTTGAGCAAGTATGCACAACTTTTTTTTTGCATTTTCAACTTCTGATGATGAAAGAGTTAATAGAAAAAACGTAGCTTGTGTTTTCAAAGTTCAACCAGCCTTTCTTTGAACTCAAAACCTTACGCCCCCCTGCGATGAAACAATTCCGAGAGCGCCTTCACATAATCCTTGTCTGTGAAAAGTTGCGCAGCATCTACGCCCGACTTTTTGAAGATTTCCGTAGTTTTCTTTTGTTGTTCGCGCCACCAGCGAGCGTACTCTTTTTGAACGTTTGGGCTTGAGGTGTCTGCAACAGTTCTTTTTCCCGTTTCAGGGTCGTGAATTTGCACTAAGCCTATGTGGGGAAGGCGCGCATCGCCTGTGTCCATAATCTGCAAGGCTACAACATCGTGCTTGTTGGCTGCAATCTTCAATGCCTGTTCGCAATCGCTGTTCACAAAATCGGAAAGGATAAACGCAGTACATCTTTTTTTGATGGCATTGGTGAGGTAGCGCAATGCCTCCGACATATTGGTTTGCACCTGTTGAGGTTTGTAATCAACTAATTCTCTGATGATTCTCAAGATATGCGAACGACCTTTTTTCGGCGGAATAAATTTTTCTACCTGATTGCTAAAAAAGATAACGCCCACTTTATCATTATTATTAATCGCTGAAAATGAAAGCACAGCAGCAATTTCTGTAATTAAATCCGATTTAAATTGTTGTTTTGTGCCGAAATGGGTGGAGCCGCTCACATCAATGAGCAACATTACCGTAAGTTCTCGTTCTTCTTCAAATATCTTGATATATGGGTGGTTAAAACGTGCGGTAACATTCCAGTCAATATTGCGGATGTCATCACCATATTGATATTCACGTACTTCGCTAAATGCCATCCCACGTCCTTTGAACGCGCTATGATACTGCCCCGAAAATATTTGCCGAGACAGCGCACGCGTGCGAATTTCTATTTTTCTAACTTTTTTAAGGAGTTCTGTAGAGTCCATATTTTACGGCACTTCAATCGTATTAAGTATCTCATTAATAATATCTGTTGAGGTGATATTTTCGGCTTCCGCTTCATAGGTTAGTCCTATGCGGTGGCGCAACACATCGTGTGCAATAGCTCTAATATCTTCAGGAATGACGTAGCCGCGGCGTTTGATGAATGCGTAGGCTTGTGCCGTGAGCGCCAAATTAATGGTGGCACGCGGCGATGCGCCATAGTTAATCATCGTTTTAAACTTATCCAGCTTATATTCACTTGGAAAACGTGTAGCAAACACAATATCAGTGATATAGTTTTCAATCTTTTCATCCACATACACATCTTTCACAACTTTGCGGGCATTCACAATATCTTGCGGTTTCAACACCTTGCCTGTGGTGGGGATGTTTTCGTCAATTTGTTGGCGCAAAATCAATTTCTCGTCCTCTTTGGTGGGATATTGAATCACCACTTTCATCAGAAAACGGTCCACCTGTGCTTCGGGCAGCGGGTAGGTTCCTTCCTGCTCTATGGGGTTTTGCGTTGCCATAACCAAAAACGGTTCTTCCAATTTGTAGGTTTGCTCGCCAATTGTAACCTGACGTTCCTGCATAGCCTCTAATAGTGCACTTTGCACTTTTGCAGGCGCACGGTTAATTTCATCCGCTAAAATAAAATTGGCAAAAAGCGGACCTTTTTTAACCACAAACTCTTCCTTTTTCTGACTGTAAATCATGGTGCCCAGCAAGTCGGCAGGAAGCAAGTCTGGGGTGAACTGAATACGGCTGAATTTGGCATCAATTGTGTTGGCAAGCGATTTGATGGCGAGGGTTTTAGCCAAGCCGGGGACACCTTCCAACAGAATATGTCCGTTTGCCAGCAACCCGATGAGCAGGCGTTCTACCATGTGTTTTTGACCAACAATCACTTTGTTCATCTCCATAGTAATGAGATCCACAAAAGAACTTTCGCGCTGAATGCGTTCGTTTAATTCTCGAATATCAATTTGAGTATTCATAAAACAATTTTTTTTAGTAAGGTGTGGAAAAAACGATATTCTTATTTAATTATTGTAGGGGGGGATTTCATTTCAAAAAATGTGGTTATTTTGCGTGTAGTTATGCGTTGTATGCAAGTCTGACAGCGAAGTGCATATTTAAAACAACTAAACTGAAAGATAACATTCTGAAATTGAATAATTTAAAATTTAATAATATGAAACGGCATTTGAAAATATTATTGTTGAGTATATTCGTTACTATGCAATATCTTTGTGAATCAAAGCCTATAGAAATCAAGTTAAATTTGGAAAATGGTAAGGAGTATACGCAAAGTAGTTCTTTGACGCTTACAACAAAAATAGGTTTTTTAGATGGAAGTACAATGGAAATGCCTATAACTATTGCAGGAGTGATGTCGTTTATAGTTGAAAGTGAATCTGACACGGCTTATTTTATTGAAATAAAATACAAAAAACTATCAATGACAATGAAAATGCCACAAGGAGTATCTATGACATTTGATTCTGAAAGTGTAGATGATTTTATGTCAAAAAGTTTTAAAGGTATTGTTGACAACCCCTTTAAAATCATTCTGCTAAAAAATGGTAG
>WQSU01000096.1 GCA_009787675.1 Lentimicrobiaceae bacterium | reverse complement strand
TTTTGCACGGTAATTTTTGTAGCTGTATTTTTAGCCTTTTCCTTAAACATTGGGCGCGTGCAAACTTTCAAAAACCGTGTATCTTACTGGCAAAACGATAAAATAGCACCCGGCATGGACAAAGATTACGGCAGACAGTCAATCCTTTCCCGCGCCGCCATATCCACTGCAAACTGGCTACCCACCCACGTAGGAAAAGGAACCATAAAAAAAGTACTCCCCGAAAAAGACAACGACTACGTATATGCTGTTGTTGTGGAAGAAATGGGACTTTTAGTCGGGCTTTTTGTGCTGTTTGCCTACCTCATCATCCTCTACCGGACCATGCGGATCGCCCGCAACGCAGACGGCGCTTTCGCCATGCTATTAGCGTGGGGCATAGGGTTTTGGTTTTGCATGCAAGCGCTGATACATATCGGAGTAAACACCTTTCTCATTCCGGCTACCGGACAAACGCTGCCCTTCATGAGCCGCGGAGGGGTATCGCTCGCCATTTCAGGGGCGGCAATAGGGATGCTGATGAATATCAGCAAGAAAGAGATTTAGGTTCTTTTGCTTGACTCTGGTAGGTCTGAGAAATACACCCAAAAACCTCCCAAACAGTCCCTGAGAGTCATCACTACTGCGAGGCAGTCTGTTCCCAACCTGAGTCTCGGCACTCAAAACTTGCAGTGTTGCTGCTTTCAGAAACTCCCTATTTGCAGCGTTTGTATTAACTGACGGGCAAAAACAAAAGGCTTTAGAGTAAATCACTTTCCTAAAATTGCACCTCAAATTTTTCATTAATCCTTTTAAAAGTGCAAAAACTATGTGGTTTTTTTCCTATATTCGCACCACTAAAAAAATGAGTAATTTTACTTTTATTTATTTGAAAATAAAATAATTACAATCATTATTATGCTGAAAATATACCATAATCTAATTTATATTTATTAACACTAACATCAAAGATATGTCAGAAAAAAAATTTTTATCCTGCGACGGAAATTACGCAGCAGCCCATGTGGCTTACATGTTTAGCGAAGTAGCCGCTATTTATCCCATAACCCCCAGCTCAACCATGGCAGAGTACGTGGACGAGTGGTCGGCTTATGGACGCAAAAATATTTTCGGAGAAACCGTAAAAGTGGCAGAAATGCAATCGGAAGCCGGCGCTGCCGGCGCAGTGCACGGCTCTTTGCAAGCCGGAGCACTCACCTCAACTTTCACCGCATCACAAGGTTTGTTGTTGATGATCCCGAATATGTACAAAATTGCCGGAGAAATGCTTCCGGGCGTGTTCCACGTGTCGGCACGCTCGCTTGCAGCTCAAGCGCTCTCCATTTTCGGAGATCACTCCGATGTGATGAGCACCCGCCAAACCGGTTTTGCCATGTTAGCTACCGGTTCCGTGCAAGAAATCATGGACCTCGCGCCCATAGCACACTTAACCGCTATTAAAGCCCGCATCCCATTCCTCCATTTCTTCGACGGATTCAGAACTTCTCACGAAATTCAAAAAGTGGAAGCCGCAGACCAGGAAGAAATAAAGAAGTTGATAGACTTCAAAGCATTACAAAACTACAGAGAAAATGCGCTGAATCCTGAACATCCCGTAACACGCGGTACCGCACAAAATCCTGATATCTATTTCCAAACCAGAGAATTACAAAACAGATTTTACGATGCTTTACCCGATATTGTAAATGAATATATGGTGGAAATTTCCAAAATTACAGGCAGAAAATATGCGCCATTTACCTACTACGGCGCACCGGATGCTACCGATATCGTGATTGCAATGGGTTCAATTACAGATACATTAAAAACGATTGTGGACAAACTGAACGCCGAAGGTAAAAAAGTGGGATTGGTTTCCGTGCATTTATTCCGCCCCTTCTCAGTGAAATATTTAGGCAACGTAATTCCCGAAACTTGCCGTAAAATTGCCGTGCTTGACAGAACAAAAGAGATGGGCGCCAACGGTGATCCTTTGTATTTGGATGTTGTTGAAGCATTCGCAAATTGTAAAGATATTCCTGCAGAATGTAAACCGCTAATTATTGGCGGTCGCTACGGCTTGTCTTCAAAAGACACTACCCCAGCCATGATGTTGTCTGTTTTTCAAAATTTAGCTTCGGAAAATCCTAAAAATCAATTTACTGTAGGTATTGTTGATGATGTTACGCATAAATCACTGCCTTTATTACCTGAAATTTCCGTATTGCCCAAAGGCACTTACGAAGCCAAATTCTACGGCTTGGGCGCTGATGGCACTGTGGGCGCTAACAAAAATTCTATCAAGATTATAGGTGATAATACCGATAAATACTCACAGGCATATTTTGCTTACGACTCTAAAAAATCGGGCGGCTTCACCTGCTCGCACTTGCGTTTTGGCGATGAGCCTATCCGTGCGCCTTATTTGGTAGGTACTCCCGACTTTGTGGCAGTGCATGTTCCCTCTTACTTGGAAAAATACGACACGCTGAAAGGTTTGAAAAAAGGCGGCACCTTCTTGTACAACTCTTTATGGGATGTGGAAGAAACCAAAAAACGTTTGCCCGATTATGTGAAGAAATATTTGGCTGAAAACAACATCAGCATGTATATTATCAATGCTACTGAACTAGCTGATAAGATTGGTTTGGGCAACAGAACCAACACTATTCTGCAATCTGCTTTTTTCAAAATTTCAGATGTAATTCCTTATGAAACAGCCGTTAAAGAAATGAAGAAAGCCATCGAGAAAAGCTACGGACGTAAAGGAGACCGCGTGGTGAAAATGAACAACGACGCTGTGGATGCAGGAACTGCCTTTACCCAAGTGGAAATACCGGCAGAGTGGGCAAAGATTGAACTGCAAAAGAATGCAGACACCCGAAATATTCCCGATTTCATCAAAAATATTGTTGAGCCGATGATCGCACAAAAGGGCGACAACCTTCCCGTGAGCGCATTTTTAGGCTATGAAGACGGCACTTTCCCCGCAGGCACAACTGCTTACGAAAAACGCGGTATCGCCGTTCACGTGCCCGAGTGGATTTCTGAAAACTGTATCCAATGTAACCAGTGCGCTTTGGTTTGCCCGCACGCCGCCATCCGTCCCTATTTATTGGATGAAAAAGAGTTGGCAGGTGTTCCCGGAAATCCCAAAACTTTGGCTGCACAAGGCAAAGAACTTGAGGGATTGAAATTCCGCATGCAAGTTTCTGCACTCGACTGTGCAGGTTGCGGCAACTGTGCCGATGTGTGTCCTGCCAAAACAAAAGCGTTGGAAATGAAACTTCTTGAATCTCAAATGGCTGAAGTTGAACGCTTCGACTATATGGAAGCGCATGTTTCATACAAAGATCATCTTCTTAACAAAGGCGCCAACGTTAAAAACAGCCAGTTTGCACAGCCCTTATTTGAATTTTCAGGCGCCTGCTCAGGCTGCGGCGAAACACCTTATATCAAAACTATTACACAATTATTTGGCGAACAGATGATGGTTTCCAACGCCACCGGTTGTTCCTCTATCTACGGAGGCTCAGCGCCCGCAACCCCATATTGCAAAAATAAAAAGAGCGGTCGCGGTCCTGCATGGGCAAACTCTCTGTTTGAAGACAATGCTGAATATGGTTTTGGTATGGCGCTTGCTGTGAAACAATTACGCAACAGAATAGAACGTATTATGAAAGAAGCGATTGCCGGTTGCACTTGCTGCACTCCCGAACTGAAAGCATTGTTTCAAGAATGGATCGACAATAAAAATAGTACTATTGAAACACAACGCATTGCCAACAAAATCATCCCGATGGCAGAAAAATGCGACTGTTCTTACTGCAAACAAATTGTTGATTTAAAACAATATTTGGTTAAAAAGTCGCAATGGATTTTTGGCGGCGACGGCTGGGCATACGACATTGGCTTTGGCGGCTTAGATCACGTGTTGGCATCGGGCGAAGATGTGAATATTTTGGTGATGGACACCGAAGTATATTCCAACACCGGCGGACAATCTTCAAAAGCCACACCGGCAGGAGCAGTAGCCAAATTTGCCACTTCAGGTAAAAAAATCCGCAAAAAAGACCTTGGCATGATTGCCGCTTCCTATGGCTATGTTTACGTAGCACAGGTGGCTATTGGCGCCTCTCAAACCCAATGGTTCAAAGCGTTAAAAGAAGCGGAAGCCTTTGATGGTCCTTCCATCATCATTGCGTATGCACCTTGTATTAACCACGGGTTGAATTTGGGCATGGGCAAAACGCAATATGAACAAAAATTGGCAGTTGAATGCGGATATTGGCAACTTTGGAGATACAACCCCGATTTGGAAGCACAAGGACAAAACCCATTCTCCTTAGACAGCAAAGAACCCGACTGGTGCAAATTCCAAGACTTCTTAAAATCGGAAGTTCGCTACGCCTCCTTAATGGGCACATTCCCCGAAGAAGCTAAAGAACTCTTCCAAGCCTGCGAAGATAATGCCAAATGGCGCTACGAGCAGTATAAGAAGAAAGCGAATTAAAAAAGAAAGGGGCGATGAAAATCGCCTTTTTTTTATGTTATACACTTACAGTATTTATATTATTAAATGAAACTGCCTCTATTCACCAAACTGGCGGTATTTCTACAACAATAAACGCCTCTCCTCAGACGTTAAAGGAAGAAAATTTTATGAGTAAAATTTACACAAAATCAGGAGATACCGGTTTTACCTCATTGGTAGGGGGGGCTAAAGTGCATAAATCAGACACTATTTTGGATGTTTACGGTACGTGTGATGAACTTAATGCGCAAATTGGCGTACTGATTGCCGAAGCAAATGTACCGTTTCTTACTGAAATTCAAGAAAAATTGTTTGTTATTGGAGGAATTTTGGCGACGCCATTAGATAAATATGAACAATATTGGAAAGATGTTTCCTTAAATTCATTCTTAACAAAAATAGAAAAAGAGATAGATACAATGGATGAAACATTATCTCCTCTCCATAGTTTTTTGCTTCCACAAGGTTCTCGTGCTATTGCACAAACCCATATTTGCAGAACTGTTTGTCGAAAATTAGAACGTAAAATAGCTCCTTTTGCTACTCAAAACACCTCCTTTTTAGAGTTGCTTCAAATGGTAAACAGACTTGCTGATTATTTCTTTATTTTGACTAGATTTCTTCATATCAAGTTCTGTATTGAAGAAAAGTATTTGGAAATGAGATAAATAAAATTTTCGCTAAACGATACATTCCTATTCATTAAAATTTATTTTTGCGCCCCAAAAAAAAATCTAACAATAAAAAGAATTTTCTATGTATTGGACATTAGAATTAGCTTCAAAACTGGAAGACGCACCCTGGCCTGCTACTAAAGAAGAGTTGATTGACTATGCTACGCGCTCCGGCGCACCTATGGAAGTTGTTGAAAACTTAAAAGAGATAGAGGATGAAGGCGAAATTTACGATAATATTGAAGATCTGTGGCCTGACTATCCTACGAAAGACGATTTCTTTTTTCATGAAGATGAGTATTAGACACTTACTATTTTTCTATTGAAACAACTTATCAATCACATCTTTGTATCTTTCCTGCACCAAATTGCGTTTTACTTTTAATGTAGGTGTAAGTATCTCTGTGAGTTGCGACCATTCATCAGGAATAAGTTCAAACTTTTTCACTTGTTCTGTGTCGCCAAAAAACGCATTGTATTTGGCTACCTCTCGGGCGTAACGTTTCAGAATTTCAGGATCTTTAACAATTTGCTGTGAATTTTGATATTCAATACTATGGCGCAAACACCAAGCTTGCAAGAAAGTGAAATCGGGCGCAATGAGCGCAGCTGCAAATTTCTGTCCTTCACCTACTACCACAATGTTTTCAACAAATGGCGATTCTGAAAACTTTTCTTCAACCGCCTGAGGATTAATATATTTTCCTAGTGACGTTTTAAATAAGCTTTTCAATCTTCCTGTTAAAATCACTTGTCCTTTGTCGTTTACCTTACCCAAGTCACCGGTATGAAACCAACCCTCTTCATCAATTACGGTTTTAGTGAGCGCCTCATCTTTATAATATCCCAGCATCACATTGTGCCCGCGACAACACAATTCGCCGTTTTCGGCAATTTTCACTTCCACTCCGGGCAACGGAAAACCAACCGTTCCTGCTTCCCTGCCGTTTTTGTCGCGACAACTTACCGCAATTACCGGCGAAGTTTCCGTTAAACCGTAACCCTCATACACCGGCATTCCTATCGCGGAAAAGAACGATGCCAAGCGGGGCTGAATGCTCGCCGCACCGGAAACCACAATATCAAAATTACCACCTATATTTTTACGTATTTTACTGTAAACCAACTTGTCTGCTATAACATGCCTTTGATTGTACCACCACGTCCGGTTGTGAGCCTGAATTTTGTATTGACAAGCCACATGAACTGCCCAACGGAAAATTTGCTTGGTGAGCCACGGCATATTGTTGCTTGAAGTATAAATTTTGTCGTAAATTTTCTCCAACATTCTAGGCACAGTGGACATCATGGTGGGTTTAACTTCCTTTATATTTTCAGCAATCGTTCCCAAATTTTGAGCATAATATACCGACATTCCCAAATATTGATACAAGAAAACAAGCATTCGTTCATACGCATGGCACAACGGTAAGAAACTGAAAGCAATGTTCGACCACGGTGCCGGCGTGTGATACAGGTTCATTACTTGCCCGATTATATTATCATGCGACAGCATCACCCCTTTTGGGGTACCTGTTGTGCCGGAAGTATATATAATAGTGGCACAATCTGCCGAATGAATAGCAGCCTTTTTTATTTCCAAATCTTGGTAATTCAAATTTTCCTTTCCCAAATCAACAAGTTGTTGAAAATAAGGAAATTTTTTTCTGTCAATGAAAGTATAGAGGTATTTTAACTCGGGAGCCTCTCCCATGATGGAAGATATCTTTTCCATTAATTCAGCGCCTTCTAAAATCACCAGTTTTATTTCAGCATGATTCAAAATATATTTATATTCGTGCACCGCCAATGTGGGATAGATCGGAACCGTGATCGCGCCAATTTGCATAATTGCCATGTCCAGCATGTTCCATTCAGGACGGTTGGTAGAAATAATGCCCACCTTGTCTCCCGGATTGATACCTAATTTTATCATGCCGAAAGAAAGGTTATTTGTAATCTCAACATATTCTGCAAGAGAGTATTTTCTCCATTCTTTGCCCGCTTTGCCGGCTAAAGCTACTTCTTGTTTAGGGTATTTTTCCTGATAATGGGTCAGGAAGTCGAAAATGCGTGTAGGGGTCATGTCTGAGGGTTTAAATGTTCAATAATTCAATATGAGGTTTTGTAAATTTTTGGCGAATTAATAGAAAGTGTCGTTCAAAAATCACAATAAATAATTATTTCTACATTAAATTTGTGAAATATAAGATAAAGTGGTAAAAAAAAGAATTTTGGGGTAAAAAAATCTTGTATGAAATATCTGATATCATATTCGCATTTTGCTGCATTAACCTAAATTAATACATAAGTCAACATGCATTATTTTCTGGCACGGTATTTGCATAATATCCGCGCAAAATTTTTGTTTTATTAAATCTTTAAAAAATAATTATTATGAAAGTAAACATTAAACCATTAGCAGACAGAGTTTTAGTTTCACCCGCTGAGGCTGAACAAAAAACAGCAGGCGGAATTATTATCCCCGACACCGCAAAGGAAAAACCACAAAAAGGTACGGTAATTGCCGTTGGTCCCGGAAAAAAAGATGAACCCATGACCGTGAAAGCGGGCGACACCGTGTTGTACGGAAAGTATTCAGGTACTGAACTCCAACTCGAAGGAGAGAACTACCTTATTATGAAAGAAAGTGATATTTATGCAATCATTTAGAGGTGAGAGGTGAGGAATGAGAGGTGAGTAGAAAAGAATTACACCCTTCAATCATTACACCATTAATAATAAAAAACATTAACTAACAAAAAATAATTTTTTATGGCAAAGAAAATCGTATATGAATGGGAAGCGCGCGAAGGTTTAAAAAAAGGCGTGGATGCATTAGCTAATGCAGTGAAAGTTACCTTAGGTCCCAAAGGTAGAAATGTAATTATTGACAAAAAATTCGGTGCGCCGCAAATTACAAAAGATGGCGTTACCGTAGCGAAAGAGATTGAACTGAGTGAACCTATTGAAAATATGGGCGCACAAATGGTGAAAGAAGTGGCTTCTAAAACCAATGACCAAGCAGGCGACGGTACCACTACCGCCACCGTGCTGGCACAAGCCGTTTTCAATACCGGATTGAAAAACGTTACCGCAGGCGCTAATCCTATGGATTTGAAACGCGGTATCGACATCGCAGTTGCCGCTGTGGTAGAGCATTTGAAAAAACAATCGCAATCTATCGGCGACAATCATGAGAAGATTGAACAGGTTGCCACCGTTTCTGCCAACAATGATTCTTCCGTGGGAACCATCATTGCAGAAGCTATGCAAAAAGTTAAAAAAGAGGGTGTTATAACCATTGAAGAAGCTAAAGGAACCGAAACCGAAGTGAAAGTGGTGGAAGGTATGCAATTCGACAGAGGCTATATTTCTCCTTATTTTATTACCGACGCCGAAAAAATGGAAGCCGTTTATGAAAATCCTTTCATTTTGATTTACGACAAGAAGATGAGCAACATGAAAGAGTTTTTGCCCATTTTAGAGAAAGTGGTGCAAACGGGTCGTCCTTTGTTGATTATTGCAGAAGACCTTGAAAGTGAAGCATTAGCTACATTGGTGGTGAACCGACTTCGC
>WQSU01000095.1 GCA_009787675.1 Lentimicrobiaceae bacterium | reverse complement strand
AGGAAAAATCTTTTTTCCCACCATTGAACCCTTTGGAAAAGATTTAAGAGATGCCATAAATCCCCCCGACGCGCCTAATGTAGAAAATGAGATTTGGGCAACCAAATACGCTTTCGACTCGCTCTATACAATGACCAAAACCATGGCGCAACAATTTACCAGCAAAAACAAATATTACCTTGAAGGACAATATCGTTCTTCATACGGCGCCGAATATGACCTAAACGCATGGAATATTCCTGAAGGCTCGGTTACTGTGAATGCCGGCGGAATGAAACTGACAGAAAATGTGGACTATACGGTTAACTACAGCATGGGAAAAGTAACGATCACCAACGAAGGCATTTTAAAATCGGGAACCCCTATACAAATCTCGCTTGAAAGCAATTCCATGTTTGGAATTAATAAAAAACGTTTTTTTGGTGTGAATGCCGAATATAAATTCTCTGACAATTTTGTTATTGGCGCTACCCTTTTAAATATGAGTGAGCGCCCTATGACCCCTAAAGTGAATTATGGCAATGAACCCATTAACAATATGATATGGGGGATGAATTTTGCTTATAAAACGAAAGTGCCATGGGTTACTAAATTGGTTGACCTCCTTCCATTTCATAGTACAACTACAGAATCCACATTTCAAGTGGAGGGAGAGTTTGCCCACTTTGTTCCCGGACACAGCAGATCCATTGGAAAAAGAGGAACTACTTATATCGATGACTTTGAAGGCGCGCGCTCTACAGTTGACTTAAGACAGTTCTCTTATTGGAATTTGGCTTCTACTCCACAAGGACAACCTGACAAATTCCGTGAAACTTTGGTAGATACCAGTTCCAGTACCCGAATGCAATTAGCTTATGGCTTCAACAGGGCGCGTTTATCATGGTATATTATCGACCAACTGTTTTATAATAATACGACTGCTACACCTGCCAATATTGACAGGGAAGAACAATCGAAACCTTACGCCCGTGCAGTTTATGAACCCGAACTATTCCCAAAAAAAGAGTATGGAAGTGCGGCAGCTTCTACGTTCATGCCTGTGCTGAATATGGCTTTCTATCCTTCGGAAAGGGGACCCTATAATTATGATGTAGGGGGGACGGATGACTCTGTAGGGGGATTATTCTCAGAAGGAATCAATGAGGACGGTTCTTTAATAAATCCGGCTTCCCGTTGGGGCGGTATGATGCGTAGATTTGACAATACTGACTTTGAAGCCAATAACTATGAATATATCGAGTTTTGGATGATGGATCCCTTCATTGAAAACCCTCAACACAAAGGCGGAAAACTATATTTTAATTTGGGAGATATTTCTGAAGATATTTTACGCGATGGCAAGAAATTCTTTGAAGACGGAATACCTGCTGATGGTTCTGATGAGAATTGCACCTTTACTGCTTGGGGGCGCGTACCGACCATCCAACAAATTATAAAAGCTTTTGAAAGCAATGCAGACCGCAGAAATCAAGACGTAGGACTTGACGGACTACGGTCGGAAAGAGAAAGAGAATTCTTTGATTTGGAATATTTGGCATTGATAAGGGATAAATTTAGCTCAAGCTCAAAAGCGTACACTGATGCATATAATGACCCCTCTAACGATGATTACCGCTATTGTAGAGGAGATAAATGGGATTACGCAGGTGCAGGCATTGTGGAACGCTACAAATATTTCAACAACGCCGAAGGTAACTCAACCGAAAACTTTAATGGAGACCTCTCGCCCTCTATTATGTCTATAGCAACCGCTATCCCTAACAGTGAAGATATTAATGATGATAATACGATGAGCGAAGATGAAAAGTATTATCAGTGGAGTGTGGATATTCATCCGGGGATGATGGAGATTGGACAAAATTATATCAATGACTATATGGATGCGCTGCCGGAACGGCTACCTAACGGAACCAGTCCTGCTACACGCTGGTATCAATTCCGTATCCCTATTAAAAATCCGGAAGAAGCCATTGGCGCTATACATGGCTTAAACTCCATTAGATTCTTGCGCGTTTATATGCGTGGATTTGAAGAACCAATCATCTTACGTTTTGCTACTTTTGAACTGGTACGAAATACGTGGAGAACTTACACCCAAGACCTTTTGGAAGACGGGGACTACTTGCCAGGACAAACAGGTGAGAATACAGAGTTTTTAGTAGGTACAGTTAGTTTGGAGGAAAATGGTACGAGAACGCCTATTAACTATAAAATTCCTCCGGGTATTAATCGTACTATTATGTATGGCGCTATGACCAGCTATCAGGAGAATGAACAATCGGTGAGTTTGAAGGTGAAAAATTTGGAAGATGGAGATGCGCGAGCCATCTATAAAAGTGTTAATTTTGACATGCGCCAGTTTAAAAATTTGGAACTGTTTCTTCACGCTGAAAAGATGTTTGAAGAGGATGTGATGAGAGATGGTGATATTACAGTGTTTATTCGTTTGGGCTCCGACTTTACGCAAAACTACTATGAATATGAAGTTGCGGCAAAACTTTCGGACTGGAATAATCAGGATACCGCTTCTATTTGGCCCCGTGAAAACAGACTGACTATCATTTTAGATTCGCTTGTAAACATTAAACAACGTAGAAATATTGCCTTGCGCGCAGGAAACCACCTCAATGTGGCTTTGCCCTATTGGGAATCTGTTCCCGGCGCCCGAATTTCAGTAGTGGGAATGCCCAATCTGGGAAGTGTGAATACCATTATGATTGGTGTTCGTAATCCTAAAAAACGGTCCACCAATGATGGAGATGATAGGCTCCCAAAATCGGTGGAAGTTTGGGTAAATGAACTTCGTCTTACCGATTTTGACGACCGCTCCGGCGCCGCTGCCTTGGGAAGAATGAGACTTAACCTTGCCGATGTAGGTGATATTGCCCTCTCAGGTACCATTACTTCTCCCGGATATGGAGGGTTAGACCAGTCGGTTACTCAAAGACAAATGGCTACCACCTATTCGGTTGACTTTGCTACCAACATTGATGGTGGAAAAGTGCTCTTCCCTCAAAATTGGAACATTAAAATCCCTATCCATTACGACTTCTCCATGCAAGGCGAAGTACCCGAATATAATCCTCTCAATCCGGACGTTAAGTTAAAAGAAGATTTGAAAACGTATGACACTAAAGCGCAACGGGATTCGCTTAGAAATATTACCAATTATATTGTTAAACGGAACAACATAAACCTTACCAATGTTCGAAAAGAGCGCAACCTCAACAAACCTCTTAAAATGCGTCCTTGGGATATTGAAAACTTAGACTTCACTTATGCCTATTCCAACGTTATGATTACAGATGTTGATATGGAGTTTGATAATCAAAAAAGACACGAAGGAGAGATTGGGTATAACTTTAGCCACAATCCCAAAAATTATAGAGTCGGTAAGAAAAAAGGGTTAAAATCTCCCTGGTTGCAAATTATCAGCGACCTTAATATTACGCCACTTCCAAGAAGTTTTACTGTAAGAACTTCTGTCATCAGAGACTTTAACGAATTTAAGTATCGCCCTAAAAGTCAGGGAAACATTATCGTTGACACCAGCTATGTGAAAGTTTTCGACTGGATGAGAAACTATTCTTTACAGTGGGACATTACTTCCTCATTAAAATTTACCTACAGTGCAAACGCTACCTCGCGCTTGCAAGAACCACAAGGATTGATTGATACGCGTGAGAAAAAAGATTCAATTTGGCGCTCTTTTGGACAAGGCGGCAGAATGAATACTTTTGACCAGCGCTTTGAAGTATCCTATCAAATCCCCCTTAACAAAATACCGTTATTTAGCTGGCTTACATCAAGTTTTAGATATTCTGGACAATACAGGTTCACCGGCGCCCCCTTGTCTTTAGATACTTTGGGAAATACCATTGAAAACTCAAACCAAATTCAACTCAGCGGACAGGTAAATATGGTAACGATCTATAATTACATCCCCTATTTGAAAAAGGTAAACTCGCCCGCCCCAAAACAGCCCCAAAAACCTGTCGCAGGAAAACCTGTTGATGAACCTAAAAAGAAAAAATCGGAGAAAGACAGTTTGAAAAGAAGTCATAACTACGGTAAAATAATTGGAGATGGCATGTTACGATTCTTGATGATGGTTCGTAATGTGAACCTGAACTGGTCGCAAGGAAGGGGAACAGTACTGCCCGGATACATGTATGCGCCCAATCTGTTTGGGATTAACTTTAAAACAAACTCACCCGGATTTTTATATGTATTTGGCGGGCAACCCGACATACGCCAATTAGCTAAAAATGGAGACTGGATCACAAAAAGTAGCGAACTCAATACTGCCTTTCAGGATAGATTTAGTCAAACCATTAATTTCAGAGCGCGAGTAGAACCATTTAAAGATTTTGGTATTGATGTAGTGGCAAATCGTACGTTTACAAAAAACTATACTGAGTATTTCAGAGCAGATGCGGAGGAAGTTCTTTCACCTCTCACTAACGGTAATTTCAACATCACTTTTGTGGGCTTAAAAACATTATTCAAAAAAAGTGATGATGTCTTTAATAAATTTAGAGGTGTGCGTAGTACAATTGCAGAAAAATTAGCAATGAACAATCCTAACTCTATAGGCACTGATTCTGCAGGCGTCTTCCCGTTGGGATATAGCGCTCTTTCCCAAGAAGTGTTGATGTATTCGTTTATGTCGGCATATATGGGAAAAGATACCGGCAAAATGAAAGTCAACAATCCTTTTATCTCTGTGCCTTTACCCAATTGGCAGTTACGCTACAACGGGTTAACTAAAATTAAGGCAATGGCAAAAGTGTTCCAAAACTTCTCGATTAATCATAACTATACTTGTACCTATTCTATTGGCAATTACAAATCTAATATTCTGTTTAAAAAAGATGATGCAGGAAACCCTAATGCAACAGACCCGTTAGGAAACTTTATTCCCGAAAACGATATAGCGCAAATCTCTATGATGGAAAACTTCCGCCCTCTGATTGGATTTGATATGACATTGACCAACAGTTTGATGATAAAAGTAGAATACAACATGAGCAGGAATCTATCTTTAAGCTTTGCCAACAACCAAATCACTGAAGCGTCCACTAATGAACTTTCGGTAAGCGCCGGTTATCGCTTTAAAGACTTAAAAATAGGCATCTCTTTTGCAGGCTCTAAACGTCAAATTGTAAGTGATTTGAATATTACTGTAGGGTTCTCCATGAGCGATAATACAACCACCTTGAGAAAGATTGCAGAAGATGTGAATCAAGTGTCGGCAGGAATGCTCAACTTCAAAATCAATGCTACTGCAGATTATCAAATAAGTAGTATGGTGGGACTTAGATTTTATTACAATCACATTCTAAACAAACCCTATATCTTTTCACAATTTCCAAACTCTAATGTTGAAGCTGGAATTAGTGTAAGACTGATGTTAACACAGTAGGAGAATTACGAATTAAGAATTAAGAGAATTGAGAATGAAAAATTACACCTATCCACCAATCCACTTTAAACTTTAAACATATTTAATATATTAATCACTAATCACTAACCACTAATCACTAATGAAAGATATTTTTCAACGCATTAAAGAAACTCCCGGTCCGTTAGGACAATATCGGGATATGGCGGATGGCTATTTCATGTTCCCCAAATTAGAGGGTGAAATTCAGCCTAAAATGATGTTTAACGGCAAAGAAGTGCTCACATGGAGTTTGAACAACTACTTGGGGCTTGCCAACCACCCCGAAGTGCGGGAAGCCGATGCACAAGGCGCAAAAGATTTTGGTATGGGCTATCCTATGGGCGCAAGAATGATGTCGGGAGATAGCATCTACCACAAGAAATTAGAACAGGAACTTGCCGATTTTATCGGAAAACCTGCAGGATATTTAATGAACTTTGGTTATCAAGGCATGGTCTCCATTATTGATGTGTTGACCACACGCCGTGATGTGATTGTATATGACAGCGAAGCACACGCCTGCATTCTCGACGGTTTGCGTTTGAGTTTGGCAAAACGTTTTGTGTATCAACATAATGACATGGACAGTTTACGCAAACAACTCAACCATGCTTTGCCGGTGGCTGAACAAAACGGAGGCGGTATCTTAGTGATTACCGAAGGTGTTTTTGGAATGGCAGGAGACATCGGAAAATTGGATCAGATTGTGGAACTGAAAAAAGAGTTCCCGTTCAGATTATTGGTTGATGATGCCCACGGCTTCGGAACTATGGGAAAAAGAGGCGCAGGCGTTGCCGAACATCTGAACTGCATTGATGGCGTGGATGTTTACTTCGGAACGTTCGCCAAAAGTATGGCAGGTATCGGCGGCTTTGTACTCTCCGAACGAAATATTATTGATCACCTCCGCTTTAACATGCGCTCTCAAATCTTTGCCAAATCGCTTCCCATGCCGATGGTAATTGGCGGGTTGAAACGTTTGGAGCTCCTCAAAAACAAAGGCGAACTCAGAGTAAAACTGTGGACGGTTGTAAATGCGCTACAAAAAGGATTGAGAGACAAAGGTTTTAACATCGGAAAAACAGAATCTCCCGTTACGCCCGTATATTTTGAAGGTGGCGTTGACGAAGGCACCAATGTGGTAGTTGATTTAAGAGAAAACTATGGAATCTTCTGTTCCATTGTTACTTATCCCGTAATCCCGAAAGGTGTGCTTATGCTGCGCTTAATCCCTACCGCTATGCATACATTAGAAGACGTGGAACGTACTATAAACGTTTTCAGCGAAGTAAAAGAAAAATTAAATCAAGGTTTTTATAATAAACCCATGCCATTAAGAAATCTCAATAAACAATGATTGCAAAACTATCACAAGTTGTAGATTTAGTAAAATCTAAACCCAAAAAAAGATTGGTTGCCGCTTTTGCCAATGATGACCACACCATTGAAGCTGTGAACCATGCCGTTGAACTTGGCATTGTGGATGCCACTTTGGTAGGCGATGAAACCGCCATTCAACAGGTGTGCAAGCAGTTGAATATTAATGCCGGCAAGTTTACCATTATCCATGAACCGGATGACGTGAAAGCAGCCACCAAAAGTTGCGACCTCATTAACCAAAAAGAGGCGGATATCTTAATGAAAGGTGCGCTTTCCACTGACAAATATATGCGGGCTATTTTGAATAAAGAGAGAGGTTTATGCCCTCCCAATGCCACGTTGACCCACATTGCTGTTTTTGAAAATCCGGCATACCACAAGTTGCTTGTGGCTGGCGACTGTGCTATTATTCCCGCCCCTGATTTGAAGCAAAAGCAAATAATTCTGCAACAAATCATTAAAACGGCAAAAGCCATAGGCATTGAACAACCCAAAATCGCTATTATTGCGGCTACGGAGCAAATGTCCACAGGCATGACCGCTTGCGTAGATGCCGCTATCCTTGCCACAATGGCAGACAGAGGGCAAATTGCAGGCGCATTAATCGAAGGACCCCTCTCGTTGGATGTGGCTGTTGACGAAGAAGCCGCCAAAATCAAGAAGATGACAGGCGGAGTTGCCGGCGATGCCGACGGGTTGCTGTTCCCCAATATTGAAAGTGGCAACGTTTTTTACAAAAGTTGCACCAAATTCAACAAGGCTGAGGTGGGTGCATTCCTTGCAGGCGCAAAAGCACCTTGTGTACTTTCCTCCCGCGGCGATTCTTCGCTTACCAAACTCTATTCTATTGCGCTGGCGGCTGCGTTGTAAAAAAAAATATTAACTATTATCGCACATTTAACCATTAAAATTCACTGATACTTTGAAACATACATCTAAATTTTGGATTCTTCTTTTGAGCATTGTTTTACTGCTTGGGGTATCATGTTCTACCCGTAAAAACAATTTTGGAAACCGTGCATACCACACAGTAACCGCAACCTATAACGTGAATTTTAATGGAAAAGAAGCCTTAAATAAAGGAATTTCGGACTTGGATAAAAAAAGAAAAGACAACTTCCTGGAATTGCTGCCCATCTATTTTTATCCTCCTAAACAAGATTTGACCTCTGCATTTCCGTCGTTCGACAGAGCTATTGAAAAATCTTCAAAAGCAGTGTTTAAACATTCTATCTTAGTTAGAGGAAAAGAGTACGTAAAACCCATGAACGACGCCTATATGATGATGGGAAAGGCTTATTTTTATAAACAGGACTATAATGAAGCAAAGCGTGTTTTTAATTACGTTATAAATGTTTACAAAGATTGGGGAAGCGTTGAGGAAGCTACGGTTTGGCTGGCGCGTGCCGAAATGCGTCAGGATTATTTTGTACGGGCGCAAGCGCTTATGGAAGAAGTTGGACCAAGATTGTGGCAAAGCCACATAAAATCAACAACCCTTAAAGATAATGATGAGTTAAAGACGAAATCGAAATCCAAGTCTAACATTAAGAAGAAGAAAAAACCAACTTCGCAGGCTAAAAAGAGTACGAGCAACTCAAAAAGCAAGAAGAAAACGGAGAAGCGAAAAATTACTAAAGATGTCAGACTGCAATATTATGCTGCGCAAGCGGAATATAACCTCTTGGCTCCAAACGGAGAGACAGAAGATGCCATTAACAATATTAAGATAGCGCTACAGTATCGACCAAAAAAAGATTTTCGCATGCGTTTGTTTTTCATTTTAGGGCAGCTCTATGAAAAGATGGAAGACCGGCAAGCCGCTCAAAATTGGTTCTTGAAGGTAATAAGAACCACTCCAAACTACGACATGGAGTTTAACGCACGAATGCGCTTAGCCGTAAATTATGACGGAACGCCATTATCTAAGAAAACCATCG
>WQSU01000094.1 GCA_009787675.1 Lentimicrobiaceae bacterium | reverse complement strand
CATCAAACGGTCGGCAGGGTTGACGATCAAGAATCATCAAACTGTTAAAGCCATTGAGGTGAAATTTTGTGAGGCACTCGCTTCCGCCTGCCACAACAATGTCGGCGCGTCCGCTTTTAAGCAATTCTGCACCAAGTATAATAGCGTTTGCCGCTGAACTGCAAGCCGTTGAAATTGTATCTACTTGAGAGAAGATACCGAAATAATCGGCAATCATTTCCGTGCAAGCTCCGCAGTCGTGGGTGGAGATATACGTATTTTTTGAATCATTTTCAAGAAAATCTAAATAAAACTGCTCGCTCATGTCCATTCCGCCTACAGTGGTGCCTGAGATGAGGGCTATTTTGCGATTTGCGATTTGCGATTTCCGATAGTCTGATAATCCTGCATTTTGTAGCGCCTCGCGCACTGCCAGCATGCCCATGAGGGAGGTGCGTGTAGTAGGCTCTTTTTCAGATAGATTGAGCAAGCAAGTCATTTCTTCGTCGGTCATCTTCACTTCGCCTACCGGAAATTCGGTGTGCGAAGTTTTCAAGTAGCGTAAAGGCGCGATGCCGCTACGGTTGTCGCGTAGTGCCTGTAAGTTCTCTTCCACATTGTTGCCCAGCGCCGAAACAATGCCCATTCCGGTAATTACAATCTTTTGCATATTTGCTTAGTAGTGAGTAGTCAGTAATGAGTAGTCGGTAGCGAGTATTTAGTATTGAGTAGTAGAAATTCTTTAAAATATCTCATTACTAAATACTCGCTACAAATACTTATTTCGTTTTGTTTGCAGCAATATATTCTGCCATTACAGTTATTGATTTAAAGACCTCTTTTCCTTGATTTGGGTCTTTCAGTTTAATGCCATAGCTTTTTTCCATGAGCACGATTAATTCTAATGCGTCAATAGAATCTAACCCCAAGCCCTCTCCGAAAAGTGGTGCATTTTCGTCAATATCTTCAGGTTTAACATCTTCCAAATTTAATACTTCAATAATTTCTTCTTTTAATTTTAAAATTAAGTCTTCCATTTTTATAAAAATTTGATATTTAATTATTTTGTTTTAATAAACATAAAAAAGCTTTGTGGTAATGCCCAAGTCAAAACGTCCTTTATAAATAAATGCCGGAAAATCGTTTTGCATGAAAGTCAAATCAAAAATTCCGGAAAGGATAACACGATTTACCTGATCTTCAATACTCAATAATTGTACACGTTTAAAATGCAATTTTCCTTCAAAAACATGTAGAATCGTTTCATTTCCGTCCCGCAAGATTTTTACGATACAATCATTGGCAGTCAAATCTATTTCTTTATTGTGAAGTTGGAGTAAATCTTTGAAATCTTCCATTTGCGGTGAAGAAAAAATAAACGACAACGTCATTTCCTTATGATCTCGGATCGTACCGCTTAATGAAAATTGCAATTGATTATCTTTAAACAATATTTTGCAAGGCACAATTTTATCCGATGCAAGGAAATAATCTCTTTCATATTCTGCTCCAAAAGTATTATAACCCCATTCCGTATAGGCGGGCAAGTTACGGTCATCTTCATCGGGAATAAAGATTGTTCTATCCAATTCTTCTCTTGTACAGGAAGCTAGTAGAATAATAATAAAAAAGAATAAGCAAATTTTTCTCATACCTATTGTTTTAATCTGTTACTGAATAAGTTAATATGTGTTTGCGAATAACCGGAATATGTAATGTCGTTCTAATACCGAATCCAAGTACATCAGATCTAATAAAAGCATCAATATTATCTTTTTCAAAATTTAATACAGGAAAAAAGAACTCAACATTTCCAAAAGGGTAATTTGCTTTTCCAAATTTCAAACCAAAACCTCCATAAAAAGAGCAATAAAATGAATTCGGATTACCAATATGCTTCAGTACATTAGAATTATATTTTTCCATTTCAGGATTATGAAACGCAACTTTGTTATCTGTTGCTACTAAAAAGTTGAATGAAGTTCCTATAATAAAATAAGTTCTTACAATGTAATCTTTTTCAGTAAGAAAGAATCTTGTTTCAAGAGGTATTCCCAAATAGTAATTAGTTTGGGATATATTATTGATTTTAATATAATTTGAACTTGTTTCCGTTTCGCTGACTTTCCAAAGGAAATAATCTCTATCGGAAGCAAGTGTTGCTTTATAAAAACTGAAACGTAATCCTATTGACATTGCTATGCGTTTGTGCAACATATAGTCAAGTTTCAATCCAAAGTTATAGAAAGCAGAATTTGGATAATCATAAACAAAACCACAGTGAAAATCATAATCATGATCATAGTAATAATAACGACTTTCTCTAATCATTTCGGGTTTATTAATTTGCGAAAATAAAGAATTAACACCTGCCTCAATACCTAAACGCAATCGCGGCATGGTTAACGTTTTTTCTTCTTGTGCCTGTATGAGGATAGTGAACAGAACACAAAAAAAGCAAATCAAAAGTTTTTTCATAATTATTTTGTTTTAAGAATTATATAATTTCATTAACTGTTCTTCCATAATTTCCATATCATCATTGCTGTTTTCTACTAATATCATAAATACTTCTTTTTTCTCTTCAAAATGTTCAATCCACGCTGCGAGTATTGTGGTAATGTTTTTATCTAAAAAAGTGTTTTTGAGTGTTTTAATAATTTGTTTTGCATCAAAAAGTTTGCAAATATAGAAAAAAGTTTCACCGAAAAACTTATTTCTAATTGCAATTTCCCCTGCCACGATGTTGGGAAGTGTGTAAACAAAGAGTGAGGGGGAGGGGAAGTAGTTTTCGTTGTTGGCGATAGTTGCCTGATATTGTGTGTCAATGTCAAGCGAAGAGGAACGGTTGAAGCAGAGCACAGCTATATCTTCGCGCGGAACAAAGCGGTTTTCGTCATCTTCGAAAATCAATTCCGAAGCTAAGAACCCTAATTTAGACAAGCCATCCATTTTGAAGAATTTGGGATATTCCATTTTTAGGGATCGGTAAAAGTCTGAAATTTCTACTGAATTTTTAAATGATAATTTAATGTGTTTTGTTATGTGTGCCACTTTTGGTTTTTTTATTTTTTGCCACTACTGCACAAATCTTGTTTTTTAAATTATTGAATTAGTGGCGATTCTTAATTCATTGTTCAAATAATAATGTCGCATTTACTCCTCCAAACCCCGACATCATTTTAATAAAACATCTTTTATCAGTAACCCTGTTTTCTTTACAGATGTGTAACGTAAATTGTTCCTCATTCATTGTTATGGGTTCATTTTCTTCAAATCCCAAAGTTTTTAATATTAAACCTTCGTTCAGTGCTCGCATAGAGATAATGGTTTCTAATAGACCTGCAGCACCCAAAGTATGCCCAAAATAAGACTTTAAAGAATTGACGGGAATATGTTCCAGCCCTGCCCGAACAATGGCATTCATCTCCATAGCGTCGTTGTAGGGTGTGGCTGTGCCATGCGCATTGATGAAGGCGATTTGAGAGGTGAGAGGTGAGGAATTAGAGGTGAGCGGTTGGATGTATTGCAAGATACTTTTCAAGGCTCTATTGCTTCCCTCGCCGGTTCTTGACGGCGCGGAAATATGGGTTGCGTCATTTCTCACAGCCCCCGCCAATAACCTTACTCCTTTTATGTCCTTAACTCCTTTATCTCCTTCTGCATAAATAATAGTAGCCACGCCCTCACCCAAATTTAACCCGCACCGATTTTTGTCAAACGGTCGACATAGCTCCGGAGACAAGGCTTTGAACGATTGAAAACCTGAAATGATGAATTTTGAAAGGAAATCCACACCCACTACTACCGCATGGTCGTAGCATCCTGATTTGAGTTCTCGCATTGCTACAATTTGCGCTGCTGCCCCCGAAATGCAGGCATTGGAAATCACAATCGGGGAGTTGGGATTTTTGAAGAAATTGGTTAGTAATTCGGCGGTGTGCCAAAGGTAGATTTGAGTATTGGGTATTGAGTATTGAGTATTGAGTAAATCTATGTTTCCTTTTGTAGTAGAAATAATAAAGATTGTTTTTTCGCTCGACAGGTCAATATTTGCTTCTTCGTTTGCAGTAAAGATGGATAGAATAGATGCTTTTTCGAGGGTGGTATAATTAGTCTTTGAGGAGGTTTTTGCAAACGCTTCGTTCAGTCTCTCTTTATCAATCAATGCAGCCATAAAGGGTTCCGGAAGATCGAAAACGCCTGCTTCATAATACTTTATCCCTGACAATCCTTGTTTTACGGCGTTGAAGTTTTCATCTGTCGTAAAACCTAAAGAGGAAATGATGTTGTTGGCGATGTTGTACATTGTTGTTTTATTTAATTGCCACTAATTCACGAATTATTTTTTTGAATTAACGGCTATATCAATCCATATTTTTCTTTCCACCGTTTCATAAATTCGGGCAGTTCCCACATGAGATTGTAGTTCAGATCAAGAAACACCTGAATGGAATAGCCTGTTGCAATTATTTCATTTTCTGAAGAATATATTTTATAATCGAAAATCAGTTTTGCTGTTTCAGTATTTCGATAGGTGATTTCGATTTTGCCTTTATCATGGCAACGCAACGGACGTTTGTACTTAAAATGCAGTTCCACAAGCGGTGCATAAAAGCCTTGCTCGAACATATAGAGATACTCTAAGTTGTACTGTTTGCCAAAGGCTTCGCGGGCATCCTCAAAATACAGCGAATAGTTGCCGTGCCATACAATTCCCATAGAATCTACTTCTGAAAAACGGACTTCAAAATCTTTTGATGCTTTTAGGTTCATGTTTTTGTTTGTATTAAGTAATGAGTATTGAGTAATGAGTATTGAGGTTATTCATATCTCATTCCCCATTACTCATATCTGTTAATGATATTTTCATTTCGCAGGTTGCTATCAATTTATCGCCAACTTCTACTTTTGCTTTTACAAGGGTTATGGCAAAGACTTCGCTTAGCACTTCTATTGTTGTTTTCAATTCATTATCTATTTTAGGAAGTTCGTTGATAATCAAATCCTTAATTGAGCCAATAAAACCTATTTTGACTTTATCGGCATGAAGGTATTTGTTGATATATCCCATGCGGGCTGCACAAGTTTGGGCAATATTTTCTATAATACCACTTTCGGTAAAAGTATCGTTTTCTACAAAAATATTGCCTTCCTGAACTTTCATGCGTGTACGTGTAACCACTTCGTCGAAATGTGTCAGGGCGTCCAGCATAATAAATGGGGAGCGCTGCGGAAGAAGGAGTTCGATGTTTATTTTTTCAAATTCCATTTTGTTCAATTAAAAATTAAGAATTAAAAGAGAGTTAATTTTTAATTCCACAAACTACAATAGAATGCCCTTTCCCTACTCCATCTTTGATTTCTTCCACTCTAAGTCCTGCGGTTTCGATGCAGCGAATCATGTCTTCGCTGTGATACATTTTACTGTTTCCATTGGCTAATGCGGTGAAGTAGAGGCTTATTTGTGTTAGAGCGTAGGCGGCGGTTTCAAAGCGTTGCCTGTCCCAAAAAGTTTCCATGATGTAAAGTTTCGTGCCGCTATGCATTGATTTTGCGGCTCTTGTGAGAATGCTCGTAACCTCTTCTTCCGAAAAACAGTCGAGAAATTGGCTCATCCAAATGGCATCAAAAGGTGCGGGAAACGGCACCTCTTTATCCAACAGATTTACGCCGTGTCCGCCAATACGGTCTGCGCCTTTCAAACCTGCTGTTGCCTTTCGCATCAGTTCAAGTTGCTGTGGCAAATCCATGATGGTAACTTGCACATTTTCATTGTAATCTACACAGCGCAATGCCCAGCGTCCGGTGTTTCCGCCCACATCAAGCAAGGTTGTCGGTTTGTTTTCAAACACAATGTGCAAGGCTTCGTCAAACGACTGGTCGCTGTAGTAATGGTCGAAGCCGAACCAACTATCTTGTACTTTTTCAGGAAGTTGCGAAAGCCCTTCGTAAATCGTACTCCAATTTCCAAACGCTTTCAGCCCTTCGGGTTTGCCGTTCAACAAAGCTTCTTCCAAGTGAAACCAGCCGAGATAGTTCACGTCGTGGTTAAAGTCAATATCCACTCTAACCAGCGGGTCGTTCAGTAGAAACCAACCTGCTTTTGAACAGGTAAATTTGCCGTTTTGATAAAGCACTGTTCCAATGGTTAAAGAGGATTCTAATAAACATTGACTGGCATATTTCGACAGGTTTGTTTTTTCTGTTATTTCGTCAAGCGTCAAACCTTTTTCGGAATCAAGGAGCATTTGCAGGATGCCGAATTTTATCATCAAGCGTGATACTTGAAACACGATGGGTCCAAACGAAATTTCATGCGCTAAGCGTTGCGCCTCCAAAGCGGATTGCGTTTCTTTGGTGTATCTTTTTTCTAATGCGGGGAAAAGGTTCATATAGTATTTAATTTTTTTATTTGATTATCAATGTTTTTTACAAAATTATAAATATCATCTAATAATTTATCAATAGTCTTTTTATCAATATTAACATCTGCTCCTTCTTTTGTCTTTCCGTTTCTATGAACCAAGTCGTGTCTTTGGAAAACGTATTTAATCATTTGAGAAATATCTCCAAAATCTACATCTAAACTATTTTTATACATTTTTTTCGTTTCGATTAATTTATGGAATAAAAACTTATTAAGTAATATTTCTCTACATATATTATCAAGATTATTCCATTTCTTATAAATCTCATTCAAACAAAATTTTTCTTTTTTAAAATCGTCATACGTTTCGACAAATTTTTGTTTGTATTTCTCTGAACTATTGAAAGTGTTAATAAATGCATCGGATAAATATGTTTCCAAAGTTGCAATAGCACCAACAAAAATGAGCCGCCTAAACGTTCTTTCTTGTAAAATGAATATTTCTTCTTGATTTAATTGCCTGAGGTTATATATTTCAGTCTTAAATGTTTCAAAAAATTCTGTATTACTTAAAACCGCTCCATACCAATCCTCATCATAATCTTCCAAATTTTCTTTTACATTTATTTCCCAATCTCTTGGCAGTTCATTAATACTGCCATAGCCTCCACCAAGCGAAACAAATATTTCAATCTCAAACTCCTTTCCACATTCACAAACAGCATAACCCTCTTCTTCTATTTGACTATCTGAATCGTTCTCGGCAGACATGTTAGGATACGGAACAAGAATTTCTTCACTTTCTACCATTTGTCCACAACTATCACACTTAAATTCAAGTTCAATGGATTTAGTTCCCCAATTATTAAAGTTAAAATCTTGCATATTTTTTTGTTTTATTTTTCCAAAATATAAAAATTAAACCGTTGTTTTATATTCTTCATTCTCATGATTTTTTTCTTCAAAATTTTTCAACTCCCGTTGTAATTCTGTAAGTAATTGATTCTCTGTCGGTAAATATAGTTGGTATTGGCTTGCCAAAATAGTTTTATTATCTTCCGGCAGCGAATATTTTACCAACGTATTGTTTTTTGCAGCACAAAGCAAGATGCCGATTGTTGGGTTCTCATCAGGCAGTTTTTCTTCTCTGTCATAATAATTTACATACATTTGCAACTGCCCAATGTCTTTGTGCGTAATCTTCTTTGTTTTTATATCAAACAGCACGAAACAACGTAACAGGCGATTGTAGCAAACCAAGTCAATGGAAAACTCATCGTCTTCAAGTAATATGCGCCGCTGGCGTGCGACAAACGAAAATCCATTGCCAAGTTCAAGCAGAAATTGTTGTAAATTATCAATCAATGCACTTTCCAAATTCTTTTCGTAATAAGCTGTTTTGCGTTCCAATCCCAAAAATTCCAACACCATCGGGTCTTTAATAATTTCAGACGGATTTTCAGGTATTCGTTCGCGACGAGCAACTGCCAATACTGATTCTTTGTCGTTGCTCAGCAACAAACGCTCGTACAAACCCGAATTGATTTGTCGTTCCAATTGCCTTCCTGTCCAAACGTTATGTAGTGCTTCTTGTTCGTAATATTCACGTTTGTCTATATTATCTATCTGAATTAGAAGACGATACTGATACCAATTGAATTGTGAACGCAGTGCGTTCACAATTGGAAATGTGTAATAAAATTGTCGGCAAAAAGCCAACTGTCGATACGAAAATCCACTTCCATATTCAGGTTCTAACTGTTTTGCAAGATTTTGCAACAAATAACTACCATATTCGGCGCGAGTCTTACCTTGTTGTTCTTCTACAACAATGCGTTCACCCATTTTCCAATACATAATAACACGCTGAAAATCAACACTGCGAATCGCGTTTATTTTTGCGGTTTCTATGATACCCTTGATGTCGGATATAAATTCATTTCTTAATTGTAATTTTTCACCACTCATATTTTTCACTTCCAAAAGTTATAAAAATTAAACCACTGCTCCGGATATTCACGAACTACCGCCTCCAACTCCTTCACAAATGCACGTGTTAATTGCTCTGCCTTTTCTCTTTTGGATAATGTTTCAGAATCATCCAAAGTAATAGGTTGTACGTAAACCCTATATGTTGACACCGATTTTTTCATCACAAAAATGGCAATAACAGGTACGTCAAAATGGGCGGCAAGGGTAAATGCTCCGATAGGGAAATTCGCTTTTCCTGACAGAAAATCACACTCCACGCTTTTGCTGCTTCCAAAAATTCGGTCGCAGGGCATACTTACCGCTTCTCCGGCAGATAAGGCTTCGTTAACGGCAAAAATATGAGACATATCGCCAAAAACAGGAATGATGGAAACATTGTTCAGGTTTAACAACTTCAATCGGTTTTCCATAACCTCCTTTGTTTCACCGCCAAACACTAAAGCGTTAATCCTCTTTGTATTCTGCCT
>WQSU01000093.1 GCA_009787675.1 Lentimicrobiaceae bacterium | reverse complement strand
CGCAAAGATACACTTTTTGGTCGAAAAATACTACACTTTTTTAATTTATTTTATTGATTTAAAATATATTACAGTGATCGTAAGGAGCGACTATTTAAAATATTATACATGGTTTTACTATTTTGCATTGGTTTGTTTTTTTGTTATGGGGACTCCTAAAAATTCTTTCTTGACATTTGGATTTTTCCAAAAAGGAGGATTCCATTAAAACTTTTTTGAAAAACTGCAAAAATTTGCCGCTAAAATATAAATATTGTTCAATTTAGGTGTGTTTTTTCTAATATCTATCTATCTATCTATCTACCTATCAGTATTTTATTTTTTACTTCAGCCAAAATTGGCTGTTTTCTTATAAACAAAACAACATGACTGTCTTGTAACAGTTACGTCTGTTCCACCATGCAAGTGTCAGAATCTTATGTCCACAACTCGGTGCACTTTTGTTCTAAAGTAGGGTAAAAACTCAGGGAAGCCAAACCCTTCCTAATTCAATTTCATGAATTTGAATTAAGTTGTTTGGATCCTATGAGTCGTATAGATTAAAAAACCTTTTTTTTGTCCCAGATATTAATACAAATAGCAAAATTATATTTATGAAAAAACACTACCTCTTTATTCTCGCATTAACTTTGTTGTCAGTAAGTCTCTTTGCTCAAAACAGACCCATTGTGGTCGGCAAAAATTACACGGGCAAAAACAATGTAACCTTGGTTGGGGAGGTGCTAAACGCCGTAACGCTCCAATTTGACATGAATGAGTTGAATTTGATTGAGGTAGAAACGGAACACGGCAAAATGTACACGATGGCGTCGGGCAAAGCTCCGCTGATGATGGAGGTTGGGAATCCCGAACTCGTTTATTTACCCGCCGCAATTATACTTCCCGAAACAGGTTCCACAGAACTTCAAATTACTTACGGAGAATATACAGAAATTGAAAATGTTGACATTGCACCCTCAAAAGGGAATTTGCTGCGCACCATCAATCCTGCAACCGTGTCTTACCAAAAAGGAAATGTGTATGAAGTGGATGCTTTCTTTCCGGGCATCCCCGCAGTGGCGGACGAACCCTTTATTATGCGTGATGTGAGAGGACAATCCATTTTCGCCTATCCGGTGCAATATAATCCGGTTACAAAAACGCTGAGAATCTATTCGGAAATTACCGTTACCGCAATCTTTAACAACACGCCGGGCGTAAACGAGTTTACCACTCACAAAAGACACACCTCCGTTGACCCCACCTTCCAAAACATGTACAATAGCCTGTTTATTAACCACCCTTCCCTTACTAAAAATTATCCAACGGAAGAAGAGGGCGAATTGTTGATTATTTGTCATCCCGCCTTTGTAGATGCCATGAAACCCTACGTGAATTGGAAACACACCATAGGACGCGAAACGACGATTGTTACTACCCAAACCACCGGAACCACAGTTTCCGATATAAAGAACTACATTAAAGATTATTACAATTCCCCTGCCCATAACTTGGCGTATGTGCTTTTGGTAGGCGACTTTGCACAAATACCGGCGCACGTTTACATGAGAGCCTTCCCCGGCAACGAGCCTACAGTGCTTACAGACAATTACTACGGACAACTTACGGGCAGCGATGCCTATATGGAAGTTTTAATTGGCAGAATGTCGGCGGAAACCGTAGGAGATGTTCAAACTCAAGTGCAACGCAGCATTTGGTATGAACGCGACATCAACACCTCCGATACATGGATTCCTGTGGCAGTTGGCATATCGGCAAATGAAGGAACAGGCGGGCATGGCGACGAGAATGACTATATACACATCAATAAAATAAGAGACCGATTGTTGGAATATGGATACAATCCTGTTTATCAAGAATATGGTCAAAACTGTGGCGTGCCGGAAACTTCTGCTGCCCAAATCTCGCAACGTTTTAATGACGGGGTTTCAATGACTAATTATTGCAATCACGGCATTCAAACGGCATGGACATTAAACATGAGCAACGGTGTGCAATACAATACAGGGCATGTGGACGCCTTAACCAACACAGGCAAACTGCCTTTTATTTTTTCCCAAGCCTGCCTCACCGGAAAATTCAATCACTCTCAAACCTGTTTTGCCGAAGCATGGATGCGGGGCACACATAACAACCAGCCCACAGGCGCAGTGGCAACGCTCATGGCTACCACAAACCTGAGTTGGGCGCCGCCAATGACCGCACAAGATGAATTTGTTAATATTTGTTTGGATCTGCCCTCACCATACCCTTCTTATCCTGCGCCCGGAACAAAAAGAACTTTTGCCGGCGCCGCCATTAACGCCACTCAAAAAATGTTACTGAGGCATGGCACATCAAGTGATCTCATAGAAGTTTTCGACTCTTGGACGGTGTTTGGAGACCCCACATTGATGATTCGCACCAAAATTCCACAGGAGATAGAGATTTCCGATATTTCCGCTTTAATTCTGGGTGAGTCAACCTCCTTACTGGTGGCGTGTGCTAATGCCAACGGCGCAGTTGCCGCACTCACCTTGAAGACTGAAAACGAAGGCGTGATCATTCTCGGCAAAGCAATGGTTGAAAATGGAATTGCAGAGATATTTATAAACGAACCTGTTACCACTCCAACCCCGTTAGATCTTACCATAATCGGTAAAAATCTGGTAACCTATCAAGGCGTAGTAGTTCCTAAAGCGGGTGCACAACCTTATCTCTATTTGCAATCTCATAAATTAACAGAAGCGCCTGCTTTTGGAAAACAAGTAGGCATTGATTTTGAATTGAAAAACTTGTCGGCTGCACCTTACAACGCTCAAAATGTAGTGGTGAAAGTAACTACAGCCTCTTCGTATATTACCCTTCCCGAATTGCCTTTAGAATTAAATACAATTGCAGCAGGAGCAGTATATAATTCTGAAAACGATTTATTTATAACAATCGCAGAAAATGTTCCCAATCATGAATTAATCATTATAAATTTATTAATATCCTGCCAATACGAGGGTAAAACCTATACATGGGAAGCGCCTGTACAATTGCAGCCTCTTGCCCCCACGCTGAATATTAAAGAGGTTTATATTGAAAACATGAGCGGCGTTCGTTTAAACCAATTCAATGCCAGTGCAGTTCAAAATTTGGTAGTAGTATTCGAAAACAGTGGTTCTTTAGATTTAAACAACCTAAATGCTGCTGTTTCAACTTCATCCGAGTATATGACAATGGCTGCCAATACTGCATTGGTGGAAACATTGGAGAAAGGAAAAAGTGTGCTTGTCAAATTTTTGCTTAATGTGGGGAGCGCTCCTGTGGGCGCTGCGGCAAGTGTGGTAGTGCGAGCCTCCTCCGGCGCGTATATGAACAGCCTGATTTACACCAACAGCATTGGTGTTGCACCCGCTTATTATATGGGAAATGAAACTTTCTCTACAACTTATGCTAATTTCTACGATACGGGCGGTCCCAACAACAACTATTCTTCCAGTGAAAACTTAAAGATTACATTCCTGCCTGTAAATGCCGGTAAGAAGTTAAAAATCAACTTCTCTGAATTTAATGTGGAAACTTCGGCTGACAATTTGCTTGTATATAACGGCACGGCAGCATTAAACAGTGCGCTGATCGCCACATTAACAGGCTCGGAATTGCCTAAGGATTATACCGCTACCAACGTTGACGGCGCTTTAACCTTTGTCTTTAAATCAAATGCCTCTACACAACTTGCCGGTTGGGCTGCCAAAATCTACGAAACCGAAGCCTATCATAATGTGTCATTTGTAATTACCGATGAAAACAACCAACCCGTAACAGACGCCACCATCACTTTCGACGGCTATGTCCTTGCCAAAAACCAATTCAAAGTGAATTTTGTGGCTGACGGCACTTACAGCTATTCGGTTGCTAAATTGGGGTATCCCACCGTATCGGGAACCGTAAAAGTTGAAAACAGTGATAAGGAAGTACCCGTAATACTTTCTTTATCATCTATTAAAAACAATAGTCTATGCAATTTCTACGCTTATCCCAACCCCTTTGGAGATATTATTCATATTGAAGGAGATGCCGCTATGGTCAATAAAGTCCTTATCGACAATTTTATGGGACAAAGAATGGCAACCATAGACTTGCAAGGAAAAACCTCCTTTACCACAGCCCATATTCCTGCCGGCATCTATTTTATTACTTTTGAAAGAGATGACCATAAAAGGGAAACAATGAAAATGATCAAACAGTAACGTCACTTATTTATTCACAAAATTAAATTATATCTAAAAAATGAAAAAATTATTCTTTTTCGCATTCGCTTTCATTTGCTTGAGTGCAACTTCTGTAGTATCCTACGCACAAAGTGTATGGGATGGTTCTAAAGCTCCTTTCGACAATGGAGACGGTACACAAACTAATCCGTATTTAATTGAAGACGCCAAACACTTAGCCTATTTGGCTTATTTGGTAAACAACGGTATTGATGCTACCGATCACATCATTGGATTAAACACCTATTATAAAATGACGGTGGACATTAATCTCAACGGCAATTCATCTTTGCAATGGACACCTATAGGCTATTATGTTGACGATGTAAATTTTTATGCTTTTGGCGGACATTTTGATGGTAATAATAAAACTATCTACAACCTGTATATCAACACATCAGCTCCGCAAAAAAGCGGGTTGTTTGGCATGATTGGGGCAGGAAGCCTAAAAAACCTCACCTTGTCGGGCACTGCCATCAGCGTGCAGAATGCTGCCGGCGCTTTTGTGGGTTTAATACGGGGCGAAGTAACCATAGAAAATGTGTTGAATATGGGTTCTGTATCTGCCGGCGCTTGGCAGGCGGGGGGCATTGTTGGATACAATGAAGGAGAACTTACGATTAGCAAAGCCTGCAATATGGGCGCTGTTTCTGCTGTCTCCAGCAATGAAACAGGGCGCGCCGGCGGTATTATAGGAAATAGTAATGGGTGGTTCATGATGAGCCAATGTTATAATTTGGGAAATGTGAGCGCTATTTATGCCGGCGGTATGGTAGGAATGAATTTTAATATCTCACTTTCAACTGCCATAATTAATGAATGTTGCAATACGGGAACGATTACTGCTAACTGTGCCGGTGGCATTCTGGGAAATAATGCCTATAATCCTACGAACATCTCTAATGTATATAATATGGGAAAAATTGTCTCTAATTATTATTCAGGAGGTATTGTAGGGGGAATGCCCGACTTAATGAGCAAATTAAATATCAGCAATGTTTACCATGCAGGCACAGCAGACTATGCAGTGGCAGCCAATCAAGGCGCTACGATCACCAATGCCCATTATTTGAGCGGCTCTGCTGCAAATGCTAACAATGCTGCTGTTCAAACAGAAACATTTATGAAAAGCCTCGCCATGGTTACTCAGTTGGGGGTTGCTTTTGCGCAGGATACTGAACCTTATTTTAACAATGGTTTTCCTGTTCTTTTCGGCGTGAATTATCCTACAGCAACCACCACGCTGACTGCCACAGGCATTACGCAAACCAAAGCCACTCTTAATGGCGCTTTCTTTTTAGGGGTTAAAGATATTTTGGGCAGAGGATTTGAATATAAATTAACAACAGAATCCAACTATACCCCTGTTAACCTTTCAGGTACAGCCACTTCTCATATACTCACAGCGTTAACTCCCGGAAAACAGTATCAATTCCGCTCATTTATTAAAATTACAGAAACCAACATTATTTATGGAAGTGTAATGGCATTCAATACTTTATCTGTTTCTGCAACCACCAAAGAGGCTACGGATATTACCCGCACCAGTGCTATTTTGAATGGTACAACTAATTTTGGTGATGCAACGGTGCTTAAACAAGGTTTTATTTTAACAACCCCTACCGGCGAAGAAACTATTGAACTCAGCACTACGGCTACTTCCCTAACCCATACGCTTACCAATTTGCCCCGCGGCGCCGCTTACTCCTATAAAACCTATTGCACCACAGCACATGGCACAGTGTATGGCGATGTGAAACAATTCACTACGCTATTGTTTAACCAAAACGGCATGTCAAATTTGATAGGGAGTATTGATGACCTGCTTTTTTTAGCCCAATTGGTGGGTGAAGGCAATGCTTTTAGCGGACAAAAGTTTTTAGTTACCAATGATATTACTTTACCTGCTACCCCAAACAGCATCAACGCCATAGGAACTTACCCAGCCCATCCTTTCAGTGGAGAGTTTGACGGTAATTCAAGAAAAATCGTTAATCTTTATCTTGACCATGCCACCGATTCATATCAAGGACTTTTCGGTTATGCCAAAAACAGCACTATTTACAATCTTGGTTTGGTGAATGTTACCGTAAATGCCAAAGAATATACCGGAGGTATTGTGGCTTATGCAGAAAACACCAAAATTACAAGTTGCTATGTTAGTGGCGGCGCCATCTCATCCTCAAGCTATTGTGGTGGTTTGGCGGGTTATCAAAGTCCGGGCGCTACCTCAGGCATTACAAGTTGCTATAGTACAGCAACAGTAACCGGCAGTTCAAATGCCGGCGGTTTGGTGGGTTACAGCAGTCAAGGAAGTCTTCGCAACAGCTATGCTGCGGGCGCAGTTACAGGTCAATCCTCTACAATTGGCGGAGTTATTGGCGCTGCCACCAATGTTACTGTTTACAACTGTTTCTTCAATGGAGAGATTACCGGTCAGAGCGTAGCCACAGGCGGAAGCACTACCAGCGAGGGCATGATGTCATCTGAAGAGATGCGCAAAGCGGAGTTTGTTACCACGTTAAATCAAAGTTTGCCTGTTCCTGCATGGAAAGTTGACTATGGTACGCCCATCAACAACGGTTTCCCCATTCTTCTTTGGCAATTTGGCGGCGGTTTCTCCATCGAAACCCTTGCAAACGATGCAGTTAAAGTTTACCCCAACCCAACGAGCGGGGAATTACGAATTACGAATTGCGAATTAGGAATGGAGGCACCGAGCGTAGTCGAGGTGGAAATTTTTGATACTTATGGCAGAAAAATTTCATCAAATCATCTCATCACCTCATCATCAAATCAACTCATCAACATCTCTCACCTTCCTTCAGGAGTTTATTTTGTAAAAATAGCCACTGAGGCGGGTGTTGTGGTTAAAAGGGTAGTGAAAGAATAGTAGGAAATAATATTGATAGAAAAAAAGGGATGTTCAGTCCCGAATGTAGAGACGCTATTCATGGCGTCTCTACATTTTTTTTACATGACATTAAAACATTACGAACCTGAGTTCCGTTTAAGCAATCTGAAGAAAAGGTAAAAGTCAGCCCATGCTTTACGCCATAAAAGGGCGAAGCCCTTACATAATTCAGCGTAGGGCAACGCCCTACGGAAGGAAATGCGCACGTAATCCATACGCCCTGAAGGGGCAGTATCATTTATTCAAACAACACGATTTGTCCTGTTGATTGTTCCATATCGAACTGAATAGCAGGTTTTTTGTCAAAGAAACAATAGGCAGCCAATGCGGATATGAGATTCATGACAAAGTTATGGACAGCGCGATGGCGAGAGTGTTCAACTTCGCAAATGTTTTTTAATTCATCATTAATTGTTTCTATAACAGAACGTTTACGAAGCATTATTTTGTCATATAAACTCATCAAACGGTTTTTCATATTGTTTCTCATACCGGTTACTAAATGAACACCATTATTGAATAGTGTTTCAAAAAGNGATGCCGAAATATAGCCTTTATCTCCGAAAAGTTTTCCAAAAAGTTTTTTAGTCAATACATTAAGTGTTCTTGGGTCACGGTCATCCACATTTCCGGGAGTTAGGCAAAAAGAGAGCAGTTCTCCCTTGTCATTACAAAGCAGATGCAGTTTAAAACCATAAAACCAACCCATCGTATTCTTGCCAACTTTAGCAAAGCCGTCAAAAACTTTGTTTCGTCTGATACGCTTGTTGTGGCAAACACTAATTTTGGTAGAATCAATGAAAGTAATTCCGGTGCATTTACCAAAACCAACTATATTAAGAAAGAACATCATGGGAACAAAAACACGATGCTCTATTGCAANAAAACGGTTGTAAGACAGCTGTTTGGGAAATTCATTTTTCAGATGTATGCCAATATAATGGAGGTAANAATGCTTAAAATTTTTAAATGTTCCAAAGTGAAAGAGTAACAGAACCGTNATGATCTCACTATCTGACATCTCGCAGGAACGATTACGATGCTTTTTGCCATCGTTGGGCTTTAATTGATGCTTTTTTATTTCTTGAGAGAATTCTTTGCAAAAATCATCTGCCATGCAGAAAATTTCAATAATTTTGTCTTTGGTTAGCATAATTGAAATGTTTTATTAATTTGTTGGTTGTCAAGCACAAAGATAATAAAAAGATTCAATTATGCAACCTTTTTTTATTTTTTTACTGCAATTCAATCAAATATCCTGCCCCTTCAGGGCGCAAAATGGGTACGCATGCACCTCTTAACCCAAGGCGTTGCCATTGGGCTATAATATTATTGGCTTTCAGCCAATTAAATAAAAATCAAAAAAAAATACTTGTTTGCTTAAACGGAACTCAGGTTTGTAAGCAAATCTACTCTCGCACACCTCATTATTACCTAATAATAATTACAAAACAACCACAGTAGCAAAATATTAGTCCCATAACGAAACAATCTCATTTTTCATTTTTTTTTACCGCAAAGGACGCAAAGATTTACGCAATGTGCGCAAAGAAAATAGCGCTTGTAGTTTTCTTTAACGTTTTTTTGAGTTAAATACGCTATGCTTATTCAATATTTTTATTCAAAATCGTTTCCAATAATTTATTTTGCATCTCTATTAAGTTGGTAATTTTTTCCTGATTTGATAATAACACATTCAAAACATTTTC
>WQSU01000092.1 GCA_009787675.1 Lentimicrobiaceae bacterium | reverse complement strand
AAATTTTTTTTTTTTTTTTTTTTTTTACTGATTAACAAATAGTTGCGTTATCGTGTTGAAATGTTCAATGAAAAATAACGCGTTTTTATCGTAATTTTCAGCGCGGTTTCCGCACTATTTCTGCATAATGCTGAAACTTAGTTTAAATAAATTTATGAAATAGGATGAAATTTATTTTATCAAACCCTATATTAGATGATGATAAAAAAGAATTAAAAATATTAGTTTTTTAACCCCACTTTCTATCGGCACGAACACCCACTCGTTTTTTTATGGTATGAATTGGATTTATACTTATAGGTATTATGTTTAGAAGAAGCACAAGACAATAGTAAGCACATTAGCAAAACAATAACTGTAAAAAAGAGGCTTTTGTTTTTTTTCATCAGGCTCTAATAATCGTTTCACTTCTGTCGGGACCGGTTGAAACAATGCGGATAGGCACCCCTGTTGCTTCCTCAATAAATGCCACATATTCTTTAAATGCTTGAGGCAGGTTTTCATAATCTTTTTCAACGGATAGTTTTTGGTTCCAACCTCTAAACTCTTTATAAACAGGTATAATTTCCTCATCTATTTCTGTTGGAAAGCGGGTAGTGATCTTATCTCCCATTTGGTATGCCGTGCAAATCTTTATCGTATCGAAGTTGTCCATAACATCGGGTTTGGTGAGCACCATTTCCGTAACGCCGTTAATCATGATGGCGTATTTCAGCGCCACTAAGTCGAGCCAGCCGCAGCGGCGCGGGCGTCCTGTAGTAGATCCAAACTCGTGTCCCTGTTTGCGCAGCAGTTCTCCGGTTTCGTCAAACAACTCGGTAGGGAACGGTCCATTTCCCACGCGGGTGCAGTAGGCTTTCACAATACCGATGATTCGTCCGGTTTGGTTTGGCGCCACGCCAAGTCCTGTACAAGCGCCGGCAGCTACTGTGTTAGAGGATGTTACAAATGGATAAGAACCAAAATCAATATCTAACAGGGTGCCTTGCGCTCCTTCCGCCAACACTTTACGCTCTTCTTTTAAAAAATAATTAACTTCATATTCACTATCAATCAATTTGAAACGCAGTAGTGTTTGCAATGCGTTTAACCAGTTGTTAAAAACGGTGGCAATCTCTTCTTGTGGGTCAAAAGAGTTCTTAATCAGCAAATCGGTGTGTGTTTTATAAATTCTTTCAAATCTATCCAAAAAATCGTTTGCCAGAATATCACAAATTCGGAAGCCAACGCGAGCTGCCTTATCGGTGTAGGTGGGACCGATTCCTTTTAAAGTGGAGCCCACTTTTCGTTCACCTTTTTGTTCTTCCAACATTGCATCTATCCACTTGTGTGTAGGCAAGATAAGATGTGCTTTCTTAGAAATGAGGAGATTTTCCACAGGATTTACGCCTATTTTTTCTAATGATTCAATCTCTTTTTGAAAGACCACAGGGTCAATCACTACGCCGTTGCCGATAATGTTAATTTTATTCGGATGGAAAATGCCGGAAGGAATGGTATGCAATACATGTTTAATGCCATTAAACTCAAGAGTATGTCCCGCGTTGGGACCTCCCTGAAAGCGTGCAATAACATCGTAAGCAGGCGTAAGCACATCAACTATTTTGCCTTTGCCCTCGTCGCCCCATTGCAATCCGAGAAGGATGTCTAATTTCATTTTTTTATTGTAAATTATTGGTTATTAGTAATAATTACTCTGAGTGTAAAACCCTGCAATATTACACAAAAAAATCAAAGCGGTTTCATTTAGAAAAAAATGCAAAAGACTAACACAATTGTACATTTTCATCCAAAAAGTGCGACATTTTCACCTCTTTTGTCATTTTTAACATATTGATTATTAAGAAAATAATTTTTCAAAAATGATTTTTAAATTAAAAAAAATATATTTTCGCGGCATCAATTAATAACATAAAAATTTATCAATGAGAATTAAAGTTAAAACCCCACGAACCACATTTGAACAAGCTCAGAGACAAGTTCAAAGAACATTTGAAGCCATTGAAAGATTAGAAATTTTGTCGGAGAAAGAGAGTAGAGACAGGGCGAAAATCCGACAAGAAGCGGAGAAAGCCAGACAAGAAGCGGAGAAAGCCCGACAAGAAGCAGAAGCAAAAGCAGAGCAAGCCCGGCAAGAAGCAGAAGCAAAAGCAGAGAAAGCCCGACAAGAAGCAGAAGCAAAAGCAGAGCAAGCCCGGCAAGAAGCAGAGCAAGCCCGGCAAGAATTAGAGAAAGTCTGGGAAGATTTTAGAAAATCCATGAAATCCATGCAGCAAGAACTCGGCGGTATTACAAAATCTAATGGGGAAATAGCAGAATCTTATTTTGTAAACAGTTTTAACCATTCCCCACAATTTGCAGGGCAAACTTTTCAATTTGTTGATGCTAATACCAGACGGTCTGCAAAAGCATTAAATCTTAGAGATGAATATGACCTGTTACTTTATAATGGTGTTTCTGTTGCCATTATTGAAATCAAATATAAAGCACGCAAAAAAGATGTGGAACAACTGCTAAAAAAAACACAAACTTTCAAAACATTATTTCCACAGTATAAAGATTTTGACCTCTATCTTGGATTGGCTGCCTTTCATTTTGATTTTGAAACCGAAAAGGAATCTATAGAGCAAGGTATTGGTATTATTAAGCAAAAAGGTGATAATATGGTGATTAATGATGCGCACCTCAAAGTATTTTAGGTAGTGATTAATGATTAGTGATTTTTTCCTCACCTCTCATTCCTCATTTCTCACGCAGCAAAAAAAATTATTTTCGCGACCTATTTGAAAAGTCTCAACGTGAAAAAAATATTCTTTCTGCTAATCCCTTTTCTGCTATTGTTTATTTTAAAAGCTACAGCACAAGATTCTAAAAGTCAAGGGCTTTATATTGAAGGAGGGCTACGCTACGGCACCGCCCTGTATCATCCGCAGCACGCTATTTATTTGAAAAATCTGTATTACGGCGGAATAGAGTTTCGTTTCGGAAAACAAACCTCTGGGAAAAACCGTTGGGAAAGAATGTTATATTACCCCTCTTATGGATTAACACTTAAATATTCAAGTCTTTACAATTTTTTTGACCCGCCTTCTGTAAGAAAAGAGAGGAATAAAGTAATAGGGCAAAGTGTAGCGTTGTTTGGGTATTTTCAAGGCAGTTTTTTCCGATACAAATGGTTTAGCTGGAATTATCAAATTGGCATGGGAGCTACTTATTTTACCAAAATTCACAGACCAAATGTGGTTTACAAGCCCGATATATTAACGCCCGATCCGAACAACCCCAACCATTATATTAATGAAGAGGGCGAAAGTGAAGCGTATCCCGATAACTGCTTGATTTCATTGTATGTTACACCCTATATCAATTTGCAAATGGGTTTCGATTTTCAAGTTGCCCCTCAATTGGATTTATGTTTTAATGCCAATTTCAGCCATGCTTCCAATGCGAGTATGAATATGCCCAATTTTGGAATCAATGAGCTTCAAGGGATTGCAAGTGTACGATACTATTTTCATCCTAAAAAAGAGTTTTTAAAAGTTGACACCTTTCCAAAACACAAACCTCAAAATTCTCTGTTTTTTACGGTTGATCCGGGCTGGCTCATAGCCCGTTACGACGACAATTATTATTTTAAAACAGGAGTTAGTATAGGCTACATGCGCGATTTTCTTCCGGTATTACGCGCCGGTGCTTCATTCGAGGCTTTTTATGTAAGATATTTAGCGCATTCTAAAGACTATAATAAAGAGGAATGGGAAAAATCCGATTCACCACGCATCCCCATGCCGAAAAATATTTTTACAGGCGCTGTGTATGCTTTTGGCGAATTGGCGTTTGGACGTTACGCGCTGCATGTAGGTGTGGGCGTTTATGTTTTTAAAGGTCCCGGACAAGCCAAACATAAAGATTTAGCTCAAAATTGGGATAATGGCGGCACGTTGAAAAGGTACCCGCACGTATATGAAAAAGTGGGATTTAGAGTCTATTTGGGCAAAAATCTCAACCATTTTGTAGGGGCTTCGTTAAGAGCGCACGCCCCCGTTGCCGATTATTTAGCGTTTGATTATGGGTTTAAGTTTTATAAATTTGGAAATTGGAAGAATTGTCCAAAGTATTGAAATGAAAATAAATAACACTGTCTTCTAAAACTCATGCTTGCAAATGCAGTCCCAAAATTTAATTAAAACTGAAAATAAATGAACGGCTGTAAATCAGCAGTGATGAACTGATACACTAAGAATATAGTAGCCAACACGGCAAGTCCAATTGCCCAAATGGGGAGCAAGGTGAAATTGATTCTGTACCATCTTTTCCAGCGTTCAGGAAACCAATGGATAATCATACCCAACACAAAAAGGAGAAATACGGCGAAGTAGGCGCCCACGATGTCAGGGATTTGTTCCCAGTTCCAAGTGCCACCGATTTTGTTCACCATGGCTTTTGCGGTTTGCCATGCGTGCGCCGTTTGTTCTGCCGGATCTAAATTTGAACCGGAACGGAAAAACAATCGGGTGAAGGTAACAAAGACAAAAGTTAGAAAGATACTCCACGCACGGTTGAGTTTCTGAAATGGTTTTCTTTTAAAAACATCAATAAATAAGAAAGATAACAAAACTCCGAAACTGATTACCCCCATCCAAACAAGCGCGATTTTTAAAACGGGCATCGGGAAAAAGAAGTAAAGGTGCATGGCAAGGATGAAAAAGGCAAGTGTTATTCTAAGGCGATTCAGGTTTTTGATTTTGCGCCAGCCTTTATAAATCACAATTCCTAATCCATTTAACCCGCCCCAAATCACGAAGTTCCAACTTGCGCCATGCCACAAGCCTCCCAATAGCATGGTAATCATTAAGTTGATGTTTGTTCTAAATTTTCCTTTGCGATTGCCGCCAAGCGGAATGTACAAATAGTCTTTGAGCCATGTAGATAAAGAGATGTGCCAGCGTTTCCAGAAATCGCCGGGGTTGGTGGCTTTGTAAGGCGCGTTAAAGTTTTTGGGCATATAAAAACCCATCAACATGGCAACGCCGATGGCAATGTCGGTATAGCCCGAAAAATCTGCATAAACCTGCAAAGAATATATAAAAATGGCGGATAAGTTTTCAAAAGCAGTGAAAAAATTCGGATTTTCAATCACTCTGTCCACAAAGTTAACTGCTAAATAATCGCTTAGAATCAGCTTCTTCATCAATCCGTTTAAAATCCAGAAAACAGCAATGCCAAACTGCCTTCTGCTGAGAAAGAACTTTCTGTGCAGTTGCGGCATAAATTGGTTTGCCCGAATAATGGGACCTGCCACCAAACCTGGGAAGAAGCACACGAAGAACCCAAAGTCGAAAAAGTTGCGTTCGTGTTTAATGCGTTTTCTATATATATCTATCACATAACTAATACTTTGAAATGTATAGAACGAGATGCCGACCGGCAATACAATATTATCCACGCGGAAATAAGTCGTGCCTGCAAAATTGTTTGTCCACAAAGCCAAATAGTTCAAAATTTCAACATTTGTATGAAAAATGGAGTTGTAAACCGAAGTAAAAAAATAGGCGTATTTGAAGTAGACAAGCAGCAACAAATTGAGAAAAACGCCGAGAAAAACGAGCCATTTCCGTTTGCGGACACTTTCGGTCAGATCGATCCGTTTTCCTACCCAAAAACAATTTAATGTTGTGAATAACAATAAAATAACAAATAGCCCTGAGGTTTTAAAATAGAAAAACAAGCTGGCAAACATGAGGAAGGTGTTGCGTAGCATCACTTTGTTTTTCAACAACGTAAGTCCAGCAAATACCAATGCAAAAAACGCCCAAAAATAGAACTGCGTAAAAAGCAACGGGAGTTTATCATCGAACGCTAAGAGATTGGTGAAGAATGTAATAATATTTTCGAGGGGCATAAGATTTTTTTAGATTCAATACACTATATCGCACTTAAAACAAACAATCCTGTAATCAAAATCAATCCCCCCAATTCCTTATTCAATGTTAATCCTCTTTGATGAAACACGCGCACAACGTGGTGAAGGGCAAAAGGAAGAAGCAAAAGGAACAGATATGAGGTGAATGTCTTATGCAAAAGGATATTGTAAATAATCATCAAGATAAAAGGCAGCAGCACCAATACGGTGTGGTAGTGTTTGGCATTCTGTTCGCCTATGAGGATGGGGATGGTTTTGCGGTATTTCCGGTCATTTTCTATATCGCGAATGTTGTTAAGGTTCACCACGCCGGTAATCATAAAACCCATGGCAACCGCCGGCAGGAAAACAATTGCCGGTAAGGTTTCGGTAAGCAGAAAGAAGGTGCCCGCTACCGCCACAACGCCAAAGAAGATAAACACCGCCAGATCGCCAAGTGCACGGTAGCCGTAAGGTTTTTTGCCAATAGTGTAGAAAATAGCCGCCAAAACGGCAAGTGCGCCAATGAAAAACATTATTAACGAGCGTATAGTAAATAATTTTCCGAAAGACAAATAAACTAATGCGATGCCTGCGCACACTGCCAAAACGGTAAAAAATCCTATCATCATCATAACATCTTTTACGGATAGTTTTCCCGACAGCAACATGGTCTCATAACCAATACTTTCGAAGGAGTCGTTGCCCGATTGATAGTCTCCCACATCGTTGGCAAGGTTGCAGGTAAGGTGTAGGGCAGCAGCTGTAACAATCGCCAAACCAAACAGCAGCCATGAGAAATGCCCGCACGAATTTGCCAACAGTCCGCCCATAACAATACCCGATAAAGAAAGGGGCAGCGAAAATAATCGCAGGGCTTTCAATTGATAATAAAATTTACGCGCCATGTTGAAAAAAATAAGAGGGCAAAAATAGCAGTTTTGTAGAAAAAAACTATTTTTGCCTCTCTTTAATTATAACCTCCTCAATAATAATTATGAAAAAACTGTTTCTCTCTTTTGCTCTTGGCATTTGTTGTTGTTTTCTTTATGCACAAGAAATTGAAGTGGGGGAAGCCGAAATGGAAGTGATTACCGTTAAAGAGTGGAATATTTTGCTGTGTTTGAACACCTCCGGCTTCAGTATAGGCTTTCAGCAAGGAAAAACGCCCAACGCCAAAGACAAACACTTTTGGGAAGTAGAGTTTTCTTATTGCATGCACCACAAAGCGGTTTTAAGCAGAGTTCCCTTTGGTGGAAGATCCTATTGCTACGGCAAGTTGTACGATCTCTTTTTTCTACGCGGAGGATATGGCTATCAACGCATTATCACCCACAAACCTTACTATGGAGGCGTGCAAATTCGCTACTTTTTCTCGGCGGGCGCCTCTATTTGTTTTGGGTTGCCCACTTATTTAGAAATCCTTATAAGGGATACTATTGTTGGAAACCATATGAAAATTGAACGGTATAATCCTGATATTCACAATGACAACAATATTTACGGCGGTGCGCGCGTGTTCGACAGATTTCACAAAATTGCAGTACGCCCTGGTGTTTATGCTAAAACAGGACTTAATTTCGATTTCAGCAAGAATCCGTTAAAAACGCAAGCGTTGGAGGTTGGGTTTTCTATGGATATCGTTTTTCCGTTTATCCAACAAATGGCGTTTAACAGAAAGAAACCTGCCTATTTTTATGCTTATATTGCTTATTCTTTTGGGAAAAAGAAGCCGAGATATGAGTAAAAAACATTATTTCACAGCATCAAAAACTTCCATATTACTAATATCCGTTCCCTTAATATCAAAGCGGATAAATGTGATGTGCGTGTGAGGTCCGAACTTTCCGCCACCGCCCGGATTCATAAAAAGCCAGCCGTTTTTTCCATCATTCATGATTTGCAAAATATGCGAATGACCGGCAACAACAATGGTGGGGTTCGCTGTTTTAATGAGTGGCAACACATCCACATCGTAGTGTTTGGGATTACCTATGATATGTTTGAGAAAAACAGTATGTTCTTCACAATCAAAAACTTCAATTTCCTTATATTTACCTCTCACATCCCATCCATCGCAGTTGCCGTAAACGGCACGTACTTTGGTTATTGCCGACAGTTCGTCTAAAATATCGGTAGAAACCATATCGCCGGCATGCCACACTTCGTCGCACTGGGCAAAAAATTCAAATATTTGTGGATGAATAAATCCGTGAGTGTCTGATATTATTCCTATTTTCATTGTAAAAAAATTTCGGCAAAAGTAACAGAAAAAGCAATATTAAGCAGGTAACTTTTTAGGGCAAACACCTTAAGGTTTGGCGCGTTAATGAAAAATGTTAATTCTCAAACTTTTTCTTTATAACATCCATAACTTGATCTACCATCTCTTTATCCGTTAATAAAAGTACAATACTATTATTAGTTGAACTATCTTTATTATCAGAGTTTTGTTGGTTAATAACTATTTTATTTACTTTTTCGCTGAACAAATCATTGATTTCCACCTCCAAATATTCTGCCAATTTGGGAATATAAGAACTTTTTATATCTGCTGATTCGGCTTCCCAGCTTACATAGGTTTTACGATCAATGCCGAGAAAGTCGGCAATCTCTTGTTGTGAAATATTTTTTTTAGCGCGTAACACTCTTAAATTATTACCAATACTCATAATAGATATTTTTAAACATTTGCCTGCGAAAATACAGTTTTATACAGAAAAGTGGACAAAATTTTCTGTTTACATACAATTTTATACAAGAACATGGACACAATTTGTCCAGTTTTTTTCATGTGAATATAAATGGTTACTATATTTTTGATGCAATTTATAATGATACCTTAAACTAAATAATAATTATATGAAACCAACCTTTATCCTTTTCCTTTTTGCCATTCCTTTCTTGTGCATGGCGCAACTCCCCCGTGTTTACGAATACGATGATGCAGGCAACCGCATTGTTCGTAAAACAGTAACCCTCAACCTTGCGCC
>WQSU01000091.1 GCA_009787675.1 Lentimicrobiaceae bacterium | reverse complement strand
AATTGCTTTTTCGCAAGGATTTTCCACGTGCGTAATAGTATCTCCCACACGCACTTCCAGCGAAGTTTTGATGCCAGAGATGATGTAGCCCACCATCCCAGCCGTCATCACATCGGAGGGATCCTGCTTCAATTTCAAAAAACCTATTTCGTCTGCATAATACTCCTTTTCTGTAGAAATAAATTTCACGAAATCGCTCTTGCGAATGGTGCCGTTGAAGATTCTAAAATAAGCAATAATTCCTCTGTAGGAATTAAATACAGAGTCGAAAATTAAGGCTTGAAGAGGCGCCTCAGGATCTCCTTGCGGAGGCGGGATGCGGTTTACAACCGCTTCCATAATCTCTTCTACACCTTCTCCTGTTTTGCCGCTGGCTTCAATAATATCCTCTCTTTTGCATCCGAGCAGGTCAACAATTTGATCTTTCACTTCTTCCGGCATGGCAGCGGGCATATCCATTTTATTGAGCACCGGAATAATCTCCAAATTGTGGTCAATTGCCAAATAGAGATTTGAAATAGTTTGTGCCTGAACGCCTTGCGTGGCATCTATCAACAACAGAGCACCTTCGCATGCGGCAATAGAGCGGGAAACTTCGTAAGAGAAATCCACATGTCCGGGAGTGTCAATCAAATTGAAAATATAATCTTCACCGTTGTGGTTGTAATCCATTCTAATGGCGTGGCTTTTAATGGTGATGCCGCGTTCGCGCTCCAAGTCCATGTTGTCTAACACTTGGTCTTGAAAGTCGCGTTCGTTTATGGTGTTGGTATATTGCAGCAATCGGTCAGCTAACGTACTCTTACCATGATCTATATGTGCAATAATGCAAAAATTTCGGATTCTTTTCATAATTAATTATGCCTTTTATTCTTTCTGTTTCTCAACATAGATTCGCAACGCACGAATGCCATAATTATCGGCTTTATTCGAAAATTGATTCACTTCAAATGTGTAATTCCCTGTCTCTGAAAAATATCTTTTTGGATAAGCAAGTAATTTATAAATTTTTTCATTTTGGGAAGCTCCTTGTCTATAAGGTTCTTGCGGATTGGCTAAGTTAAAGAAGATAGATTTAACAGTAGTTCCTCCTTTGGGAGTAGTTATTCTGAAAGTAGCATAAAACTTATCCACGTTGGGGTGACCTGTAATCTCAAGTTCAAGAAAAATGGCAAAAGGTTTTTCAGAACTTTTTATGGGTGCTTCAAAAGTTATCGCTTTATTTTCAAATGCCCAATTTGCGTTTGGAAATTCAATTTTTTCATCAAAGATAATTGATTTACTACAGCTTACAAACAAAAAAAAGGATAAAATAAAAAGTATTAGGGGAAATAGTTTCTTCATTTTTTTTTGGCTGCAAATAAACACAAATTTTTGGAAAAATAAAAGTAATGGAAGTGCGTTAACATCTACAATACCTTAATTTCCAAAAATTGAACACTCATAAAATACTGATTGCTGGTCCCTGTGCTGCGGAATCAAGAGAACAACTTTTTGCCACTGCAAAAGAACTTATTGATTTGCAGATAGATTACCATTCTTTTGAGTTCTCTTTTTTTAGAGCAGGAATTTGGAAGGCAAGAACAAATCCTAATGATTTTCAAGGTGTAGGAAGTGAAGCCTTTTCGTGGTTACAAGAAATAAAGAAACAATTCGGGTTTAAAATTTGTGTGGAGGTAGCCAACGCTGAACATGCCCGGCAATGTTTAGAGAACGATATTGATGCTGTTTGGATTGGCGCCAGAACCACAGTAAATCCGTTTTTGGTGCAAGCGATTGCAGAGACGGTGCAACATTCTGCACTCACGGTTCTTGTAAAAAATCCTATAAACCCCGATCTTAACCTGTGGATAGGAGCAATACAACGTTTCCAAAATGCCGGTATAAAAAAAGTGCTGGCAGTGCATCGTGGTTTTTCCATTGAGAATGAAAATGTGTATCGTAATTCGCCTTGTTGGGAAATTTCAATGGCTTTGCGCTTGAAAATGCCGGAAATAAAAATACTGTGCGACATTTCACATATTGCCGGCAATGTTGTTTTGCAGCAAATGGTGGCGCAAACCGCTATCAATTATGGCTTCAACGGGCTGATGATAGAAGTGCACCATGCACCCGATAAAGCTTTGTCGGACAGCAAGCAACAACTCTTGCCTTCTCAGTTTTCTGACTTGTTGCAAACGTTGATATTTCCATCTTCCAATAGCTCTGCTGCTGATGCTTTATTCTTTCAAAGAAATTTAATAAAAAGCATTGACATTCAAATAAGTAAATTGTTGAGTAAACGGATGGAACTGGTAGATGAAATTGCTGTCATCAAACGCAAACATGCACTCCCTTTATTGCAACCCGATCAATGGAAAAGGGTAGTGGAGGTGTACGAAGATAATGCGTTGAAAGATAACAACTATACGCATTTTTTAGAAGAATTTCTTTTTCTTTTGCATAAAAACTCTTTGAGAAGACAGGAAAATATTTAAATTGCAAATAACGTCCAAAAATAACCACTAACCGCTAACAAGATTCTCCCACTGCAAATAAGTGGTGCGGCTGATGTTGAAGAAGATGTTGAAGAAGACACGCGCCCAGTAGGATTTAATGCTGAACCCGCTGGGTTTTTCAGTAAATTTTTCGCAAAGTGCCAACTCTTTGGTATCGCTTTTGAGAATAATTACCCAAACAGAACCTTTTTTTATGGTATAGTCAAACGATTCAACCATAAAAAAAAGCGCATATTTTGTAGTATCGGGAATCGTTGCTTGCCGAACATAATTCGTGATAATATGGGTATCCAACAGATTTTCCATTCTCACAACATCTCGAATAAGGGTGTTGCCTTTGTGGAGTTTGTTTTGTTTTTTTATTAATGATAAATCGAAATGCACCACTGGCTTTCTGAACGCCACACGAATGTCATATTTTTTCTGGTCGGAAATAATCAGTGCATTCCATTCATTAAGATAGAGTTGCAAAGCATCGTTGGGAATGTCGAAACCTTTTCTGGTAAAGGTAGCTTTCGAGAAATCGATACCTAACCATGTAACCTCTCGTTCTTTGAGAAAATCTTGAAAAAGTTCTTTATTTAATAACACTTAAGCAATGCTTGATCCAAATCAGCGAGGATATCATTCACATCTTCAATGCCAACGGCGAAGCGTACTAATCCATCGGTGATGCCGCCAGCCAGACGTGATTCTTTAGTCATTTTGGAGTGCGTCATGGAAGCAGGATGCGACATGAGCGACTCTACGCCTCCCAAAGAGACAGCCAATAAAATCATGTGAATGTTATTCATTAGTGTTTCACCTGCTTTGTATCCACCTTTCAACTCAAAGCTGATGAGGGAGCCGGGACCATCCATCTGCTTTTTCCCTATTTCATATTGTGGATGAGAGGGTAAACCCGGATAACTTACCGATTCTATGGCAGGATGTTTTGCTAACCACTCGGCAATTATTTGGGCATTTTCCTGCTGTCTCATCACACGCAACGACAATGTTTTCACACCACGAATCACCATATATGCCTGAGTAGGATCCATACTACAGCCTAAATTGTACATCATGGGGCGTATGATTTTGTCCAACTCTTCCGTTTTCGACATGATGGCGCCGGCAATGATGTCGGCATGTCCATTAATAGATTTTGTCATGGAATGAAGCACAATATCAACACCCAGATCTAATGGTCGTTGCAAAATAGGCGAGCAGAAAGTGTTATCTACCACTACAATAATATTGTGTTGGTGGGCTATTTCCGCTGCTGCGCGCAAATCGGTAATAGTCATAGTGGGGTTTGTAGGAGTTTCTAAATAAAGCATTTTCGTGTTAGGGCGAATTGCTTTTTTAATATTTTCGATGTTTGAAGTATCAATGTAGCTGTGTTCTACGCCAAAACGCGACCAGTGTTTTTCTATGACTACGCGCGAAGGTCCATATATTACATCAGTAGAAACGATGTGATCTCCGGCATTCAGAAATGCCATGTAAACCGTGTTTACGGCTGCCATTCCACTGGAAGTTACCACACATTTTGCGGCATTTTCCAATTGTGCCAATGTTGTTTCCAAAGCACTGATGGTAGGATTTCCAATGCGCGTATAGATAAACCCGGAGTCTTCTCCGGCAAAGCAAGCAGCGCCATGGGCAGCGTTTTTAAATTTGAATGTACTTGTTTGATAAATGGGCGTAACTGCCGCACCAAAAGGTTCTTCTATATCTGAACCATGAACTAAAACTGTGTTTAAACGTAATTTGTCTTTCGTCATTTTTATTTTTTTATTTTTTTTAAAAGCCTTAAACTTTAAATCTTATTGCACCACCAATTTTGCAGTTTCACTTCCTATTTTTACTAAATAGACACCTTTGCTTAAATCGGTAATTGAAATTCGTTGTGTCATCATATTCTCTTGGATGTTGCCATTTACAGGCACACTTTTCACAACTTGCCCGAACATATTGTAGAACTCAATCAAATGAATTCCTAATTCGTAATTCTCAATTCGTAATTCAACATAGTCGTGGGCAGGGTTAGGAATCACTTGTATGGAAGAATAAGGGTTCACCTCCTCAATACCGGAATTACCATCCCATTGTGCAAACAGTTTGATATTAGTACTCAAGGTAATAATTTGTCCATTCGCATAATTGGTGCCAAGCCCGCCGGCGAAAGTATTCCACCTGTCGAAAGTGGCATCTGGTTTTGTAAACGTATTGAGTTCTAAGGCTTGATCTACCCCGTATGTAAAGACTTGCGGTTCCATTTCGCCTGTGCCGCCATTAGCATTAAAAGTTACTGTATAAGTTTTTGGGGCAAAAGTAGCATGAATGGTGTGATTGGCAGATATTTCAGAGAAGGTGTATTTTCCTGAGGCTACGGCATCAGGGTTATTCACTCCGTTTATCAAAACCGAAGCTATTTCATAGTGGTTATTAGGCGTGATGGTGTAGGATTGTGAAAAACCTTCATACAGTGTTGTTACACCCTCAGGCGAAATCTTTCCGTTTTCACCGCAGGTAGCCGTGATGGTATAGGAAGCTACTGTGCCACCGCCCATAAAATCAAAAGAGATTAATCGGTCTATATGGATAATGTTAGTAATGGGTTTATTGGTATTAGCGTTAGCCCACGATTTCATGGCAGGCGTACTGTTATCGTCAAAAACTTTCTTATTGCTTGTTCCGGGGAAAGGACATCCCAAACTGTTAATATTACCATAACTGGAGGGGGTTGAATTTGGCATTTGTGTCGTTCTGCTGGCACATACCGGATACATGCGTTGCGGGTGCGTAGCATTTACTCCGTTGTATCCTCCATTTACATTGCTGTGTACATGATAAATAATTAACCCGTCTCCCGGAAGGCCGGCATCAAATTTTACACGTTGGCGGTTTTCCAACAAATAGTACTCATTATTGGTTGCCGTATTGATTCGGTATGCCACCGGATTTTCGGCAGCGTTGGGCATATTAAGAACTGTTTTAGGGGTGCTTAGCACTTCCGGCGTTACCCAACCAAATTGTACTTTGGTGTACATATTATGATGCGCCGGTTTATTTCCACTGGAGTTCCAACTACCGCTTGCCATGAGATCCCAATTTCCTGTGCCTGTGTATTCACCACCTGTCCCATAATCCACATCATAAAAATCGGGTGCACCAAAGCCATGTGTCATTTCGTGGCAAATCACGCCGATAGTAGTAATTGATGATAGATAAAGTTCCGGTGAGCAAGAATACTCGTTGATGCTTTTACCATTTTTTGTAACTGACGGAGAAAATTGCGATTTATGTGACCAAATCGTTCCTGCACCTCCGCCGGCTTCCTGTCCCCTCCCTGCAAAGATGAAGTGAAACCAATCAACTTTGTCGTCATTATTACTGTCATACTCTGTAAAATTAATATCAGCTTCAGCCGCTACCTGTTGTGCTGTCCATCTGGCAAGTGCACTACAGTTATCCGTACCACTACTTCCTGCATAATAACTTTCACTTTGAGTAGTCGTATAAACCCCACACAAGGTTATGGTTAAATCGAATTTTCCATAAGAAGATTCTTTAAAGAAGTCGCGAACGCTACCACTACCGTTTCCAGTGTAGCCAAGTTGATTCATCATTCCCTCAAATTCGCTCATCTGTTTTACCATTGCTTTTTCAGGAAACTGTACAAAGGCGCACAATGTTTTGTATTGTCCCTCTAAAGCTCTTTCGCCTCGCGGTAGGTTATCTTCAATTTCCCACACCTTTAACATCAGTTGGCATTGAACCTTACTGTAAAACAGTTTTTTATTAATGGTTTTTAAAAAAGAGGCAGTTACAATATTTCTTTTGTCAATATCTGTTGCAATACGATCGGTAGGTTGCAAATTTCCATTTTCATCTAATTGAGCATAAGACAGATATCCTGCTGTGTTGAACAATAATGTGTATCCATCCATGCTTTCATACCAGTTTACGCGTTCATCGCCTCTAATCATCACAGTTAAGGTGGTTCCGTCCGGTTGTGTCATGAGCACAGGATCGGGAATCGCCGGTACGGCATACGAAAATGGGATAGAAATAAATAATAGTGATAGTAGAATAACTAATTTGGTGTTTTCTTTTTTCATACTTAATTAATTTAATAAATTATCTTTACTTATAGTTATAAATTTAAAATTTTAGTGGGTGTTGTTTATATATTTTCTTAATTCATCTTTTGAAGTAGAAAATGAAAAGACATCATTGAGTTGAAAATAATTATTTTTATCAACGCAATAGCGGTAGGCATATTTAGCATATTCCAATTTTGAATTTTCAAAAGAAAAGAGATTGCAAATTTGAACAATTTGAGAAACACAAAGCCAGTTATTGGAAGTTATTTGTTTCGCAATATCTAATTTTGAATTTTCGAAAGATTCTTTTTGAATGCTGTTAAACGCCCTGTTAAAATCGTTTGGGTGCATACATCCTGATTGGGGTGGGTTTCCATGTCCTGGATTTCCATGTCCTGGTTGATTTCCATATCCTGATTGGTTACCATATCCTGGTTGATTTCCATGTCCGGGTTGGTTACCAGGTCCGGATTGGTTTCCATATCCCTGATTTCCTCCATAGCCATGCCCATGAGCATCATATTGATACTTTTTATAGGCACTTCCTTTAAATTGGTTTTGTCCGTAATTGGCATTAGTATTAAAACCGGGGAACAAAAATTGGTTATAGGCTGAAAAACAGGAGTAATCGGGTAAAATTAAAGTTTGAATAAAATAAGGATTGACAGCAATATTTGTTTTCTCAAATCTGAAATTGTTACCTTTGTCTCTACTTATAATATAGTTATTATTGCTGGAGATTCCAGAGATTAATACGTTTTGCCCCACACAACTGTTGGCAGCATTATCCATTTCAACCCTAACTTTATAATAAGTATATTGCAACCCTTGGATTCTAATGATATGCGTAGAATATTCATTTTGTAGTACATCATCAATAAATAACCAAAATTTTTGATTGGAATTAGAACTTACAGTGATGCTGCTGAATTGAGCAAATAATGTTGAGCTAATTAGGCTCACTACGAAGAACAAGAAAATTTTTTTCATAGGAGTAATGTATTAAAAGTTTTTAATTATCAACAATTTATTTAAAGAATTTTATTTAAAAAAACTTACAGTCTTTCTAATTTCACGGTAAAGTGTCTCATAATGGGGGCTTCCCAAACAATTTTTACGCCGCGGGAAATCTCTTCTCTACGGTCGAAAACGTTCTTCAGGGCGGCAGCTACCACGTCCATGTGGTTGTTGGTATAAGTTCTTCTGGGTATTGCCAAGCGCAAGAATTCCATGCCACCGAAACGGTTTTCACGGGTTATAGGATCTCTGTCGGCTAAAATATACCCTATTTCACATCCACGGATACCGGCTTCCAAATAGAGTTCTACGGTTAAAGTTTGTGCAGGAAACTCTTCTTTAGGAACATGGGTAAGTACTTTTTGGGCATCCACAAAAATGGCGTGTCCGCCAGCAGGTCGTTGATACGGAATACCATACTCATCTAATTTTTGGGCTAAATAGGCAACCTGTTTGATACGGGTTTCCAAATTTTCAAATTCGGTGTTTTCGTCCAAACCTACGGCAATGGCGTTCATATCTCTGCCATTCAAGCCGCCGTAAGTGATATATCCTTCATAGATAATACATTTCACTTTTGCCTGTTCGTACCATTCATCCAAATTGGTAGCGATAAAACCGCCCATATTCACTTGGGCGTCTTTTTTGGCGCTCATCGTCATGCCGTCGGCATAACGGAACATTTCTAAACAAATCTCTTTGATGGTTTTTTTTTCGTATCCTTTTTCACGAGTTTTAATAAAGTAGGCATTTTCTGCAAAACGTGCGGAATCGAACAAAACAGGTTTGTTGTATTTTTTGGCTACGGCATGCACTTCTTTCATGTTTTGCATGGAAACAGGCTGTCCACCGCAGGTGTTGTTTGTAATGGTAATTAAAACAAAAGGAACTTTGTCGGCATTTTGTTTCAAACAATCTTCCAGCATGGCAACATCCATATTTCCTTTGAAAGGCAACTCCAACTGCGTATCTCGCGCCTCAGCAATGGTACAATCTGCGGCGAAAGCTTTTCTGGATTCAATATGTCCCTTGGTGGTATCAAAGTGCGAGTTTCCGGGCACAATATCTCCCTCTTTCACCAAGCAGGAGAAAAGCACATTTTCGGCGGCGCGCCCTTGATGGGTGGGGATAACGTGTTTAAATCCTGTAATTTTCGTAATCATCTCTTTCATTTTGAAGAAAGAGGTAGCGCCGGCGTAGCTTTCATCGCCCAGCATGACGGCTGCCCATTGCCTGTCGCTCATGGCGCCCGTGCCCGAGTCGGTCAGCAAGTCAATATATACTTTTTGGGATTCTAAT
>WQSU01000090.1 GCA_009787675.1 Lentimicrobiaceae bacterium | reverse complement strand
GCAAAGATACACTTTTTGGTCGAAAAATACTACACTTTTTTAATTTATTTTATTGATTTAAAATATATTACAGTGATCGTAAGGAGCGACTACATAAGGATATTCAAAAAGAAGGCAAAGAATTATGTTGGGTAATGACAGAATCAACTAAAGGAAATGTATAACAAATTTACACATTATATAGTTTATCCACAGGATTCGCATAAATTCCTAAAAAAGATGAACCGATACGCACTTTGTCTCCCTCAATCTGGTTTAAAATATGATGAAACCTTTGAAGAAAACGGTCTTTTTCTTCCGGTGTATAATGTGCTGAAAATTTGCTTGTTCCGGAACGTAAATCATGGGCTATGTAGTTAGTGTTCCATAGTTTGTAGTTACGGTAAATCTTTTCATCGATTAAGTGCGCTATATGGTTGTAGAATTTATTTTCCGCCTCCAAAGAAAAAGCATTATATTCTTCTTTTTCAATAGGTTTACAAATCGAAAAATGTACATTTCCCTTTTGTTGGGTGATGCCGGTTAATATGCTTGTTAGATCTTCGTTTTTTTGTTTAACATATTTCGCACCTTCCTTGGAGAAGTATAACTCTTTGGTTTTAAACATATCACAAGATTCCCATTGATAAGAAACAGCAATAGGTACAATGTTTAATTCTGCCAGTGATTCCACTAAATTTTTTCGGTTGCTCATGCAAAACATTCTGATAATTCCTTGATCAGTAGCGTCATTGCCGTCTTTTGTACGTCCATTTCTCTGAGCAATCCAAACAGATTCTCCTTTTTGAATTAATGTAAAACGTATATATTCAGATAAATGCACAGAATTATTATAAAACTCTCTGGCATTTCCCTCTCTGATCACCTTAAACATTTTATTAGATTTTCCAATATCAACTACCAACTGCGGGTTCATGAGATTGCTGCCAAAAGTGATTTCGGTTGTGCGGAATCCCTCATTATGCAAAGCCGATTGCAGTAAAGAAGCATCTAACACAATATCCCGATGATTAGACACAAAAAGATAAGTTTTCTTGGGGTCTAAATATTCTAAACCGCTACAAGTAAATTGTTTTATTGTTTGTATAATCACTTGTTTATTAAATTGATGCATCACATTAACCTGAAAGTCGTCAGTGTTTTTACAAGCAAGCAATATCTCTTGCACTTCGCTCAACGTTTTTTCATGAAATACAAATTTACAAAGGGCAGGCAAGTATTCGCTCCCTGCAATTCGTCTCATCGCCGCAGGTACTTCTGCATCGGTGTACGGACGAATGTTATCAAAGTGTGATGTCATACAGATTATTTTCTTCGTTTGTCTATTAATTTAATGGGTTTGCGGCTCATTTCAGGCATAGTGACAGTTCTGATTTGGCTTGCCGGACAAATAACTATATCGGGCGCTACGCGAATACGCGCTCTAAAGCGATCTTTCAATTCTTTAACAACGTCAAAATCAGGATATTCACGCAACCCTATTTTGATAATAAGGTCATCATTTCCGCATTCGTTTTCGGTTACTTCCACCAAATAGTTTTCAAGGTAGGAAACGTTGTCAAGCAGATCAAAAATTGCTGGTGGATAGAGTGTTGTGCCTTTGTATTTTATCATTTGGTTTAGTCTGCCAATAATAGGGCTTATTCTCATGGTGTTTCGCCCACATCGACAAGGCTCATAATAGAATTTCGCCAAATCCCCTGTTCTAAACCTTAGTAGCGGCATCCCCTCAACGCCAAGAGTAGTGATGGTGAGTTCTCCCATTTCTCCCTCAGGAACAACGTCTCCTTTTTCATCAACCAACTCACAAATGATGAGTTCAGGGTGATGATGTCCGCCGCAACCATACTCACACTCGGTGAAAGTGGTTGCCATTTCAGTGGAAGCATAGGTGGAATAAAGCTCAACATCCCATTTTTCTTTGATGCTTTGACCGAGCAGGTTCAGCGAAAAATCCGGTTCTCTAAGGTTTTCACCAATACAAACTAATTTTTTTATGCTTGAACTTTGGTAATCAATGCCATTTTCTTCTGCATATTTAATGAGTTTCAGAATGAAAGAGGGAACCACTATGGCGACATTTGGCTTAATCCGTTGAATTGTATCCCATTGTAGTTCAGCAATACCGTTTCCTACACGAATAATACTTGCTCCTAACTTTCTAATACCCAAAAAGTAAGCCAACCCTGCCATAAAACGCTTATCCATAGTTGTCATCAGTTGAAAAATATCTCCCTTTTTAGCGCCGGCGCACTCAAAAGAGATCTGCTCGTTGTAAGCCAAACGTTCCAAGTCAGCTTCGGTCATGGCAAAAGTTACCGGATCGCTGAGCGTACCGGAAGTGGTGATATAGTCAATGATCTTTTCTTTCGGAACACAGAGGAATGATTCGTTATAATGTTGCAAATCACTTTTATTGGTAAAGGGAAGTTGTTGCAGATCATTAATAGTTTTAATTTTCTGAATATCAATATTATGTTGTAAAAACATCCGTTTGTAAAAGGGTGAGTTTGCTTGCAAATATTGAAGTGCGATTTTCAATTTTTCTTCTTGAAAATGGGTGATTTCTGACTTTGAAGTATATTCTATTTTTGGGTACATAGCCATTTTAAAAATATTTCAATCCATCCCGTTGCTTTGCCGTTGGGTTGTATGCCGAAGCCATGCCCACCGTGCCCATATTCATCAATGAGTAAGAATTGATGTTTTATATTCTTTTCTGTTAACGCTTTAGCAAAGACCACGCTGTTTCGGTAATCTACGGTTTTGTCGCCCGTGCAGTGCAAAAGAAAAATTGGGGGCATATCGGCATGAACATTTTTCTCCAAACTCATCGTTTGTTTTAAGTCATCCGAATAGTTTTTGCCCAATAAATTTTTGCGTGATTTTTTGTGACCAATGCTATCTTCCATAGAAACAACGGGGTAGATCATGGCAGAGAAGTAGGGTTTTGCATAAATAGCAGCTATTCCTGCCAAGTGCCCGCCTGCCGAAAATCCCATAATACCGATTTTTTCGGGGTCAATGCCATATTTTTTACTGTTTGCTTGCACTAATTGCGTGGCACGCTGCAAATCTTGTATCATGGCAGGGTGATGGTTGCCACGTTTTGCTGTCCGGTATTTCAAAACAAATGCCGTAATGCCTTGTTTATTAAGATATCTTGCTACAGAAAACCCTTCATTGTCCATATCTAACCAATAGTAGCTGCCGCCCGGACAAATAATAACGGAAATGCCGGAATTGTTCTGTCTTTCAGGTAAAAAAACGAACAGTTCGTTCCATTTCTGTTTCTGCGTCATCTCTGTTCCATCCCAAAGTTTAATACTGTTTTGAGCTGAAACAAAGATAAATAACGCTAATAAAAAAAACAGTAAAATATTTTTTTTAAAAGTCATCTTACATTATTTCAATGCTTTAACAAGCAATTCGCCTACTTCTTCCCCCATTTCGCCGAATGCAAGATACATCCTGTCAAAATCAACAGGAGTTCCTATTGTAGTGTACGGATTTTGCGATTCTTTTAAAGTGACTAACGCAAGAACTTCTGTTGTACCCGTTTTCACAATTTTAATCGTACATTTGAGTTTTGCAGGCACTGACATTGGACCGGCATACGCCCCAAAATCGCAGTCAAGCACATCAACAATCATGGTGTATGGCGTACTTGGGTAGGTGTCAACATTGGTACCTACTTTTTTCAATTCATCATTAATATTAGAGATAAAAGCGTTAGCATTATTGTCTCTCCGTTTACTTTCCCACTCCTCTACCCATCTTTGCCCTTTATCTTTATAGTACTCTGCTTGAGAGTCTCCATCAAATTTTACTTGACTGTAGTCAAAAATTACATTAATTTGGGTTTCTCCCTTCAAGAATGCAGGAGATGGTTTAAATTTTTGTGCCGAAACACTCATTGCTACTAATGAAAGCAATACTAAAAAAACTGCTCGTAATTTCATAATATTTTTTTTTTGGTTAATAATATTGTATTAATTAAATAAATATTCTATCTCTTCTTTCAACAATTTGCGATAAGCAGCTTTTGAATTGGCATCGAATGTTACTTCATAGTATTGTTCATCGTAAAAGGAAAGCACGGAGTTGGTGTCGGGTGTGCATTCCAAATATATGATATCTGGCAAGTTAAGCCCTTTTTTTTCGCAAATCTGTTGCTGTAAGGATTTTCCTGCGTATGTTACCGAAGTTCCGGGATTTTCCTGATACAATTCTGTAACAATCACATACTTTTCATTCTCTTTTTCAATAATTTTTAAACCACATTTGGAGGGAATATCCCATTGACCTTTGAAGTCAAAAATTTCATCATAATATTTTTCGCTAACTTTCATATTGTAAATTTCTAACAACTTCTTTTCCAAATGATTTATTAGCCAACCGTCTGTCGCGCGGTCGGTAAGTTCCTTCGTTCATTTCACGCAAGGCAACATTGCAGAAAAGGCGGAACATTTTCGACTCCTGCGTTTCATCTGCGTAAAAAGTATCCCATGCGTAGTTGTACAACTCTTGCAACTTGTCGGCGCTCATCTGTTTGGGATGAAAAACTACCTGACCTGCATTGTAATGATTCCAGTCGTTGTCGAAAATACGGTTTTCTCGCAACAGGTCATCGTAACCTTTGGTGTGCGGAAACGGTGTCATTACGGTAAATTCTGCCAAATCCAAATCAATTTCGAGCAAAAAGTCAATAAGGCGTTTTATGTCGTCTTCACTTTGATTGTCAAGCCCTAACAGTATTGTTCCTTCAACGCCAATGCCGTAATCGTGATAGCGTTTCACGCGTTCCTTGATATAATCGGAAGTGTCGTAAACAGCTTGATATACGTACCATGCGCCGGCTTGCGCTGCCAAATCCAAAATTTTGGGATCATCTTCAATGGTGTGGCTAATCCATTTTTTCTTGAACGGAATCATCTCCTTGAAAAGTTCAATTTCCCATTCATCGTTCTGAGCCAGGGAATTATCAACAATAAAAAGCCTGTTGTTGTCAATAGTTGCCAATTCTTCAATCACCTTATCCACGGGGCGTGGGCGAAACACCCTACCTCCCAAATAGGAGACGGCGCACGGATAACAGCTAAAGCGACACCCGCGCGAAGCGTGAAACAGGTCAACCATTTGCACGCCTTTGTGGTTGTACAAATCACGTTTGTACAAGTCGCGCCGCGCAGGACCCACCAGTTCAATGGGAGGATGATTGCCCATAAAGTTATACACTTTCTTGAGAGTTCCCTGTTTAAAATCTTTCATAATTTCATCCGAACGTCCCTCTGCTTCACCAAGAAAAACAGAATCAGCATGTTCCATTGTTTCTTCTGCGTGCAGCATGGTGGAAATACCTCCAAAAATTACTTTTTTCCCACGTTTACGAAACTCGTCGGCAATTGCCCAGCCTCGTTTCACCTGTGTGCTGAGCATCATAGAGATTCCCACAAAATCGCACGCTTCATCAAAATCTATGGCTTCTACATTTTCATCGGTAAACGACACTTGCACCTCTTTTGGCAGTGTAGCGGCAAACACTACAGGTCCGTGCGGCGGCAAATTAAAAGTAGTTTGACCGGGCAATTTTGCCCATTTAGGATATATTAACTTAAACTTCATCTCAAAATCATTCATCATTCACTATTAATTATTCATTGTTCATTATTAATTATTACTGATTCGCCCGCTCAATCTGCCCAATAATCGGATTTATCCCCAAAAATTCGGCACAAGTAATTATGGCACCTATGGTTACGCCCAAAATTCCATGAGAATTAATATTTTGACCGGTCATAAAAAGATTAGGCAGTTTTGTGCGTTGGGAAACCAGTGTTTGGGTAGGAAAATTTTTATCTCTTACGATTCCATACATGGAGCCCTCTTTCGTTGCCGTATAATCGCGATACGTAAGAGGGGAAGAAGTATAGTAAGTGTCAATGGCAGCATTTATTCCGGGAAAAGATTGTTCCAATTTTTGCAATAATTGATATGCTTTTTCCTCTTTAAATTCCAAATAATCACTTCCCCTGTTTCCAATGCGAGTGGCTTCCCATTTTTTCACCTCATCATAGCGCATATAAGCGATGAGCTCTGCACTGTCTGCAAAAAACGCTTTGTCTTCAACACATTGATGCATATACAAATAACTTTCCGGTCCTTTTGTGGCATCATAATACTGATTTTGCCAAACGTCATCGTGTTCGTAGAAGTAGTAATTATAATTCAGATAAGGCGTTGCATTCTCTTTAAACTTGATATAAACCGTAAAATTGGAGATTGTATTTTCCAACTCGCTGATGCGGGTTCTGTAAACCTTTCGAATCAGCGGCGAATCAATTTTCTCTAAAGTGGCTTGCGGGTGAATGTTGGAAATAAACGAATTAGCTTCAATCACATCGCCGTTGGAGAGTGTTACGGAGGTTACCTTTTCGGCATTACAATCTATTTTTACCACTTCGGCATTTGTCATTATTTTTCCGCCAAAAGATTGAATAGAATGGGCTAACGAGTGGGCAATAGAATCGCTCCCGCCAATAATTCTAAAAGCACTTTGAATGTAAAAATTGTTAATTAAAGCATGTATATAGGTTGGCGTTTTGCCTTTGATGCCGCCATACAGCGGAAGATTTCCCGTTAACACATCTTGCAACCGCGTGTTTTTTGTAATAGAAGCCATAAATTCATTGACCCCTGTTTTAATATAATCGGTTTCAATAAACACGTGATTATTAATTTTTTGAAGATTATACAACGGTGAAGCTGCTGCAATTTCACTTATTTTCTTTACATACAACTGAATATCTTCACGATGCTGCGGGAATTGTTGAGATAACGTTTCTACAAAGTTCTCATATCCTGATGCAAACTTATACTGATCTCCTGCAATAGAAATGAGGTCATACCCGGTGGGATCCAACCGGCTTATTTTAACATCATTTAACAGATTTAGATATTTAAAAAAACGATGGAGAATTTGTCCTTCATCCATACTTCCAATGTAGTGCATTCCCGTATCAAACTTAGCACCTTTCCTTTTGAATGTTTGCAGGCACCCTCCAATTTGGTTATTCTTCTCTAACACAACAATTTCGTAACCATTTTTAGCAAGAACATAACCACACACCAATCCTCCCAATCCACTTCCCATAATCACTACTTTGTTATTCATTGCACTTCTTTTTGTTGCTTTAAAAATTGAAAAGCAAAAATATACATTTTAGTCAAAGAAAATCTGTTGTTCTGCCGGATCAATTCTAACAACGGCATCGTATTGAGCAATCTCTTCATCATCAATGCAAGAGGCGTAGCGCAAATGTGCAGGAACAGAGCCACAATTAGCAGCCAAAGCTAACAGATCGGGGTCTCTTTCAATTGCCGTTATCTCCATTTTTTTATAAACAAGCGACAGCAGCAACGGGAACTCTCCATAACCGCAATTCTTAATTAAAACTCTGTTTTTGCTGGCTAAACTATCAATTAACATCCTGTAGTTGTGGTGTTTTTTGAGGTTGCGCCGCACAGTACGTTCCACCGAAGGTCCTTTATAAATATAGTTATGCTTTACCAAATCAGCATAATAATCAGCGGTTTCCACTTGGGTAGCCAATTTTGAGTATTCGTTGATGTAGAACTTTCGCATGCTTTTAGAACATTCCACATAAGTCTCTCCCATAGCATTATACGCTATGCGAGGCAACACGTTAATGTGAATTTCACCTTTGCGCAACATAAACTCTTTTTTGGGTAGAAAATGTCCAACGCCGTGAATAAGCACAGGGATAATATCCAAATTGAGTTGCTCTGCCAAATAAAATGCGCCACGGTGAAAGCGTTGTATTGAGCAATCTTCGGAGCGCGAACCTTCAGGGAAAACCATTACAGAATAACCCTTTTCAACAATGTCTTGCAGTTGCTCCATTGCATTTTCTATTCCATTCGATACGGGGTAATAATCGGCATATTTAATCATCCGTCCGAAAAATGGCGAATTCCACACCCAATCATTAGTCAAAATAATCAGTTTCGGAGTAAGACTCATGACACACATTAAGTCAATGTGTGACTGGTGGTTACAAATAATTACAGCGGGTTTGTCAAAAATGTTTTTGTCGTAATGGTTATACGTGGTTTTTACATGCGGAATGCGAACCACCACAAACCGTGCCACCCAACACATTAATTTATGATAACGCAACTTCTTTTTTAATGTCAACTTGCCAAATGCAAATAGGAAAAATCCTGCCATAGTAATGACAAAGCAGCCGAAAAGAAATACTGTAAAAACATAAATAGATGAAATCAAATTGCGCAATGTAAGCGGCATAAGTCTTTGTTTTCCGTTGTGTTGCGTAATCCATTTAAAAATAATGGGTGGCAGCAGAAACGCCATCAGAACCACCGAACCCATGCCAATAATGGTAATCTCCGCCAATGAACGCAAAGCGGGGTGTTGCGCCAAAATAAGCGAACCTATTCCCACAAACATGATGAGCGACGACAGGGCAATAGTGTTTTTGTAGGAAGCCAGCAACTTGCGTCTGTAAGTGTATTCATACATCAAACCTTCTGTCATAAAAATGGTGTAGTCGTCGCCTTGCCCAAAAATAAAGGTCGCCAAAATAATATTGACGATGTTGAAACGCACATCGAAAATGTCCATTATTCCTAATATCCAAAACCAGCCGAGCGCAAGTGGTAAAAAAGCAAGTAGTGTGAGTTCAATGCGTCCCAAAGTGAAAAGCAGGAACACAAAAACCACAAATCCGCAAATAAAAAGCACCTTGTCAAAATCTTTGGAAAGTGTATTCACCATGCCGCGCCCGATTGTTCCCGCATCAAACGAAAACGATTGATTATTAATGGTATTCAACTCCGCTTCCAGCATATCCAATTCCTTTTGCTCCGTATGCA
>WQSU01000089.1 GCA_009787675.1 Lentimicrobiaceae bacterium | reverse complement strand
AGCCTTTGCAGCCTGCAAATCCGCAGCCGCCGCAGTTGGCGCCCGGCAGTTTGTCTGCTACCTGCTCGATTCTGGGGTCTTCATAAACGTAAAACGCTTTCGATACAAAAAAAATAATGACCGCGGCAATGATACCAACAACTCCTAACACTAAGGCTGATAAAAAAATAATGCTTGACATACCTCTTTTAGATTAAGGTGCGAAAATAGAAAAAAACTTAAAATTTTGTGCGCGATTGTTATTCCTTGATAATATTTCTTAAATCAATAGCAATGAAACTATTATCACGTTTATCATATAAAATGTCATCAAAGATGAATGCTCTTGAGGAAACCTTGAGATTAGCAATTTCTTTTCCATCCTTATTGAGAATGAGTGTAGTTGCTTCGTTGGAAATAAATTTATAATCTTTGTAATCTAAATAATGTACCCATGAATAATTGCATCCTGTTATATTTGTGGCATTTGCTTCACTGTCAAGAGATATGATTTCATTTAGAGTTGAATAAACATGTAGATCCGCTAAATCATATTGATCAATTCTTAGTAGGTATTCGCTTTGATTGCTAATAAACACATTATTGTCAACGAAATTTAATAATTTTCCAAACTCTTTTTTGGGAAATTTTTTTTCAACGATAACAGTTCCGTCTTCAATGTCATATTTTCCAATTACGTGTTGAAATAATAGATATAATTCATTGTCTATGAGTTTGAAATCTACAATAAAACCATGTTCATTTTTTAACACTAAATGATAGAGTTCCATTCCTGTTTTTTTATCATAAGCAGCAATAAAAGTTGCTCCATAAGAGATTTGGTCTCTGCCTTGCCAAGCAAAACCTTTATTAATCATGTAAAGCACATTATCTTTAATAAATAGATAAGAATTGCTTGCTTTATCCTCCTTGAAAGTGTGTTCCCAAATGATATTTCCATTTGTTTTATCAAGCATAACGAGTTGTTCTGCGGAAGCAAAATAGATGAAATCGTTATCTATAAGTGTATTAGATGAAACATCTCTGATAATATGCTCAGCAGTTAGTAATGCATTATAATTAACAACAGGGATAACCGTATAGCCCAGTAATCCGCCAATAATTCCGGCAACGACTGCACCCACTACTGCGCCTGCAATTTTTCCGGCATCATACTGTGGGGCATATTTATTTTTACCGGTCAGCGTATTATAATCCCATCCTTTTCCTGTATTAATATTAATGGCGTGTAGTCCTGATGCCGTCACAAGTAAAGTAGAATCATTAAGATAAGAATAATCATTCCAGCCGTACTCTCTGCTAATTGTTCTGCTCCAGATGGGTATGCCCTTCCATAAATTAAACCCTAAAAACTCGTTGGTATAAATACCGTCCACTTCATTAAACCTATAGGCAACGCCAACATTATATTTTGGATGGGCAATATAGATGAAGTTCATTACCTTCCAAAGATACTCTCCTGTATGGGCATCTAAGCCATAGGCATCATTATATTCATTGAAAATCAATAAATTATCGAATTTTAGGAGTTCGTGTATTTCATAATCCACAGGTTTGGTCCACAAAATTTTTTTATTCTTTAGATCGTATTGTAAAATACGTCCTTTTCCTTTGCGAGCATTGATATCAACATTTCCTTTTTTCAATTGAAGTGTTAAAAAATGGTTGGTCGTATCAACAAACCAATCGTAAATTCTTTCTTGAAAAGTGCATTCAATCCCCTCGATATCAGAATTATTGATGTGATTTTTCCCAAATACTTTTGTCTCGTTTAAGATTTTTATTTCTTTTTTTTGGCTAAAGACGTTGGTGGAAATCAACAACAAGCAGGAAAGGATGTAGATGGCTTTTATTTTATAATGAAGTTGTAATATTTTGGGAAATAGTGGCTTATTATTCATTGTTTGGTTTTTTGGGCGCAAATTTAGTTTTTTTTGTACACAAATAAAAAACAGATTTTTTTGGAATATCATTCAAAAAATCCTATAGGATAATCTATACTTTTGCCCTTTCATAAAAACGAAACGGCAAATACACAATGAATATTCCCATTACCCCCACCGGCTTAACCGCCTCCCAAGTCCTTGAAAGCCGCAAATTACACGGCGAGAATGTTTTAACTCCACCAAAAAAAGACTCGTGGTGGAAACAGTTTTTGGAAAAATTGTCAGATCCAATTATCATTATTTTGTTGATCGCACTGGCATTGTCAATTGGGGTTTCCTTTTACGAGTTTTTTACGGGGCATGCTGCCATAAGCGTCTTTTTGGAACCGGCTGGAATTTTGGTTGCAGTTTTTTTGGCAACAGTGGTCGGGTTTATATTTGAATTGAGCGCCAACAAAAAGTTTGAAATACTGAACCAAGTGAATGATGACAACTTTGTGAAAGTAATACGCGATGGCAATGTGTGTCAAATCACAAAAAGAGAAGTGGTTGTGGGCGATCTCGTGATTTTGGAAGCAGGGGAAGAAGTCCCCGCCGACGGTGAATTACTGGAGGCAATTTCACTGCAAATCAACGAATCAACGCTTACGGGAGAGCCTATTTGCAAAAAAACAGTGAATCCCGCTGAGTTTTCAAAAGAGGCTACCTATCCGTCGAACCACGCCTTGAAAGGCACTACCGTTGCCGACGGGCACGGCATCATGCAAGTGCTGAAAGTGGGCGACGCCACCGAATACGGTAAAGTGTATGTGGGCGCACAAATTGACAACAGCGTGAAAACACCGCTCAACCAGCAGTTGGATAAACTTGCCGGCGTGATTACCAAAGCAAGCTATGCCATCGCCACATTCATCATTTTGGGACGTTTAATCACCTATTTTGTCGGTATTGGCGGAATTTTTGTAACAGATTGGTTAGAGTTCGGCAGGTATCTCCTCAACACCGTCATGATTGCCGTTACCCTCATTGTGGTTACTGTTCCCGAAGGATTGCCCATGAGCGTTACTTTGAGTTTAGCGCTGAGTATGAAGCGGATGCTCGCTACCAACAACCTTGTACGCAAAATGCACGCCTGCGAAACCATGGGCGCCACTACCGTCATCTGTACCGATAAAACAGGAACGCTGACAGAGAATCAGATGCGAGTTTTCGATACCAATTTTTATGGATATGATGATGAAAAACATTTGTACGAAGGCATCGCCGTCAACACCACCGCCCATCTCGATTTTTCAGATCCCAACAAAATAAACGCTTTGGGAAACCCCACCGAGGGAGCGTTGTTGCTGTGGCTGCACGCTAACGACATCAATTACCAAACGCTACGCCGCGCTGCACCCATTGTGGAACAGCTTACTTTTTCAACAGAGCGTAAGTATATGGCAACCATAGTAAAATCGTCGCTGCTCGGCAAAAAAGTATTGTATGTGAAAGGCGCGTCCGAAATTATTTTTGAACATTGTAAAAACATCCCGTTTACCAAAGAAGAGATTCTTTCACAATTACTTACCTATCAAAACAAGGCAATGCGCACGTTGGGATTTGCTTATCAAGTTATTGAAGATGATGATACTACGATTTATTTTAACGATGGTAAGCTGCAAAACACACAACTTACTTTTCTGGGTTTTGTGGCTATTTCCGACCCCGTGCGCAACGACGTGCCGAAAGCCGTGAAAAACTGCCTCAACGCCGGCATCGCCATAAAAATTGTTACAGGCGACACGCCCGGAACTGCCAAAGAGATTGGTCGTCAAATAGGTTTGTGGGGTCAGAACGAATCTGAAGAAAATCACCTTACCGGTGCACAGTTTGCCGCAATGGACGATATAACGCTGTTAGAACGCGTATTGAACTTGAAAATCATGTCGCGCGCCCGCCCTATGGACAAACAGCGGTTAGTACAACTGCTGCAAAGTAAAAATCAGGTAGTTGCCGTAACCGGCGACGGCACGAACGATGCGCCTGCATTAAATGCAGCTCAGGTAGGGCTTTCCATGGGCGACGGCACCTCCGTTGCCAAAGAAGCCAGCGATATTACCATTTTGGATAATTCGTTCACCAGCATTTCGCGGGCAGTTATGTGGGGACGCTCTCTGTATCAAAACATTCAGCGTTTTATACTATTTCAATTAACTATCAATGTGGTTGCCTGTTTCATTGTTTTGATTGGCGCGTTTCTCGGCACACAATCGCCAATCACTGTTACGCAGATGCTTTGGGTTAACCTCATCATGGACACTTTCGCTGCGCTGGCATTGGCTTCCCTTCCGCCCAATGAGAGGGTAATGTTAGAAAAACCGCGCAAAACCACCGACCATATTATCACTAAAGCTATGGCAAAAAACATCTTGGGCGTTGGCAGCTTCTTTGTTATTTTACTTTTTGGTTTATTACAATATTTTAAACACGCAGAAATTAACAGTTTATGCGATTTCAGTGTCAGAGATTTCGGTGTAAATTTCTTTAACTTTCAAAGTGGCAACGGATTGTCGGCTTATGAATTATCTCTATTCTTCACCATATTTGTAATGCTCCAGTTCTGGAATATGTTCAACGCCAAAGCATTTATGAGCGGCAGATCGGCATTAGCTGTTTTGCGCAAAAGCAGCGGCTTTCTTGCCATTGCTACCGTTATTCTTGTTGGGCAATGGCTCATCGTAACCATTGGGGGAGAGATGTTTAATGTAGTTCCTTTAAAACTTGTTGACTGGGGAATAATTATTGGTGTTACCTCTTTGGTGTTGTGGGTAAGAGAGGGAAAGAGTTGTATTGGTGTAATCTTTTCTACCTTATTATTTTATATTGACAAAATGGCTTTGGTTTTTTTTCGCCAATCAAGAAATTAAATGAAGAAAAAAAATGTTTTTTGTTTAGCTAATACAAAAAATTATTGTAAGGGTAAATTTGAATATGTAATTTCTTGATTTCTGAATATAGAAGTTTCTTCAGGGTGTCATAATTTTCTTTTGTTTTGGCAGAAATGAAGACCGATTTTAGCCTCATTTTCGCCATCCATGTAGAGGTCAACTCATCAATAGATATATTGCACTTTTCTTTTGGCGTTAAATCGTCAGGAGCTTTTTCTACCCATCTGTAATTGTCTATTTTGTTGAACAGAAAAAGCATCGGTTTCTCTCCAGCATCTATTTCTCGCAAAGTTTCGTTTACTACTTGAATATGTTCCTCAAAATCGGGATGGCTAATATCCACCACGTGCAACAGGAGATCGGTTTCGCGAATTTCATCTAATGTTGACTTAAAAGATTCTATCAAACCATGCGGTAGCTTGCGAATGAATCCTACGGTGTCTGATAATAAAAAGGGAAGGTTGTCGAATACAACTTTTCTCACGGTAGTATCTAACGTGGCAAACAGTTTATCTTCAGCAAAAACATCAGATTTGCTAATGAGATTCATGAGGGTGGATTTACCTACATTTGTGTAGCCTACTAATGCTACTCGCACAAATTTCTCTCTATTATTTCTTTGTGTGAACTTCTGTTTTTCAACCTCTTTCAGTTTTTCCTTCAACAAGGCGATTCTATCGCGGATAATACGACGGTCGGTTTCTATCTCTTTTTCACCGGGACCGCGCATTCCAATGCCGCCGCGTTGTTTCTCCAAATGCGTCCACATACGCGTTAATCGTGGTAAAAGGTACTGATATTGGGCTAATTCCACCTGTATTTTGGAGTGTGCTGTTTGAGCACGTTTGGAGAAGATATCTAAAATAAGTCGAGTTCTGTCAATTACGCGACAATTTAGAATGGCTTCAATATTACGTGTTTGCGAGGGGGAGAGTTCATCGTCGAAAACAGCAATATCTACTTTGTTTTCTTCAATGTAACGGGACACTTCTTCCAATTTTCCTGAGCCAAGATAGGTACGCGGGTCAGGGTAGGGGAGGTTTTGAATGAATTTTCTAACGGCGATGCCACCTGCCGTTTCTGTTAAAAATGCTAGCTCATCCAAATATTCATTCGCCCTATCAGAAGGGTTGGAAGGCGTAGCAACGGTAATCATGACTGCTGTTTCGTTATGAAGTTGAGATGCGAAGATGTCCATTATATTAAGCTGTTAAAATTGAGACCGCGAAAATAAGATATTTATCCACTGAATTTGGAGTAAATTTTAAACAATACCTCTGCTATCGCTTTATCATTATATATCTCGCGGGATAGTTGGAGTGCATTATCTTTACATTCTTTGTAAACCTTCGGATTTGTTAATATTTTTTTGAGCGCTTCTGCCAAATGCTCATAGGTATTCGGTGCATAGAGCAAGCCTGCTTTTTCAAGAAATAGCACTTTTTCCAAACTCCTATTGTCGGTTTGCGTGCTGGCGTGCAGTGCAATTGGCGGCAAATCAAGTTGAAGAATGCCCATATCTTGCACAATAAGGGCATCGGCGCCGGCGCGGTACAAATCCCAAATAAGCCGTTGTGCTTCGTCTAACTCTTTGTTTGTTAATATGGTATTCAGCGCAATATATACACGAGCATTAAAGAGATGCGCGTATGAAACTAACTGTTCAATATCTTGCAATGAATTGCCGGCTGCTGCACGCGCCCCAAATTTTGGCGCCCCAATATATACCGCATCAGCGCCGTGTTTCACGGCTTCAATACCGCATTCCAAATTTTTAGCGGGTGCGAGGAGTTCGATCTTTTTCATTCTTGTTGATTTTCTCTTATTTAAGCATTTGTAAAACAAGAGATTTCAACGAATATATAACATCTTTTATTGTGAGGAATGTGTACGATCGTCATACTTTGCTTAACAACATCTTCACAAGCGGTTCATTTTCGTTTTCAACTGCAATATCCATTACTGTTTTGCCTGTGTTATTGGCAATATTGGCATCGGCTTTGAAGTCCAAAAGCAGTTCGCAAAAGGTTTTGGCAGTGTTTTTCGAGGAATTTTGTGCGGCGTAATGCAGTGCGGTATTGCCCTCATTATCACGCAAATTCACATCAACATCGTTTTCGAGCAGGCTCAACATAGTGTTTTCCATTTTGTCGAGTTCTGTACGGCAAACAAACATTAGGGGCGTTTGTCCTGCGAGGTTGGCGAGGTTGAGATTGGGACGGTAACGCAACGCTTCGTCCAAGATAACCGCTTCTGCCAAAAAACGACTGATATAAGCATAGTTTCCATATCGCAAGGTGTAACTAATAAGCGTATTAGCTTCCTCATCAACTGTTTCATCAATATTATAACCCGCATCAATCAGCAATTTAAGGATTTGCCCGATGCGTTTTTCTTCAAATACTTTTTGCATCGAAATTGTCGTACTTGTCAAATAAACGACAGGGGCTTTTCCTGCAATGTTTTTATAATTGGGCGTTGCCGCGTGTTGAAGGAGCAGTTTGACCGCCTCCACATTTTTGTAATCGCAAGCCACCGCCAGCGGCGTGGAGCCAATGTGTTTTTTACTTTCATCCGCTGGTTCGCCGTCAAGCAGGGCATTGGGATCTGCACCGTTTTGCAGAAGTGCGGCTAATGCCTCCAAATCGCCTTTTATGATGGCTTGATGTAAGTTCATTCCGCCAGATTTAACGCTCATTTCATCTGTGTTTTCGCCACTTAAATATGCCGCTATTTTTTTTGCATTGGAGTGAATTGCCATTTCCAAAGCGGTTTTGCCGTATTGATTTTTTTCGTCTTTATCCACGCCGTTTTCCGACAGGGTTTTCACTATTAAGAAATAGTTTTCGATTAAATGGTTTGTTTTTTGCAGCCTGTTGTTTGCCTCTTCCAAGTCTTTTTCTGCGCTTTTTTTCCACGAATCGCTGAGGGTTGCTGCCTTTTCCAATTTGATTTTTGCATCCACAACTGCCTTTTCGGCGTATTCCATGTTTGATATCTGGTGACGAACATAATCACAGGCGATATGAACGGCGGTGTTGCCCTCTTTATCGGTCATTGTGAGGCGAGCGCCGTGTTCAACAAGAGTTTCAATAAAAGGATAATTGCCTTTACGCGCCGCATAATGAAAACAACACATATTTTCGTTTTCGTCTTTTCGCAATACGCTGACGTGCTGGTTAAGCAAAAATGTGGCGCTCTCTTTCACATCTTCGCGGCTTGGCACATAATCCCGCGACTCTTCCAGTTTAGCGAGTTGGTGCAGGAGTGTAAAACCGTAATGGTCTTGCGTAAGCGGGTCAATGCCGCTATCTATCAAAAATTTCAACGCACGGATATCAGCAAAAGAGGCAGCGTTCGTAATCAATTCTGCGCCGTAGTCATTGCCTTTTTCGGCAAACGCCGTTTGGTAGGCGTTCAGAATTTCCTCCTGCTGAGCGTTTTGCTCATAAAGTCTTTTGATTTCGTATGTTTGCATTATCCCTCAAACTCTAATTTCATGTCAAACGGTAATGTAACCCAAGGGCTGTCTTCTTCCGTTAAAAGTTGTTCCATACCTCCTTTTAATGTTTCGTATTCTTCCAAACCGCCCCATACGGCACGTCCGAATTGATAACCTACAGAAAGTTCTTTCCACGAGTTGTAATTCTTTTTTACCAATAGTGCAGACTCTTTGATGTAGGCGAGGGCTGTCTGACGGTCAATCAGTTGAGCATCAAATGCAAAGCGTGAAATATTAATTAGCCGTCCCAAATCCCAAATCAGCATATTGGGTACGGTTGTTGCCAAACCATCGTTTTGGAAAACAGCCAACGCTTCCTGTAAATTCTCTTTTTCTTCCTCATATTTGGCAATCTTTTCGCCCGCTGCCAAACGTTGATAAATAACCGAATGGCGACCACCTTTTAAACTGTCTGCCATTTTGATAAAATCGGCTTTGGTATCAATCCCCCACTGTTGAGATAATATGTGAATGCAGGTTTCGCTGTCTGTGCCTGTTGTAAGGTCGTTGATGATGTCTGCCCGCAAATGGATAAGGTCTGCCCCGCAAGCCACCGCCCATTGGTACGATTGATTAATCGTGGGATTTTCGGAAAACTCAAAGTAGGAGTCACTATTCAGCATATTCTCAAAATCGCCTCCCAAATCTACAAACGGATTTTGCATATTTTGCTGTAAAGTCAACATATCTACATTGGCATA
>WQSU01000088.1 GCA_009787675.1 Lentimicrobiaceae bacterium | reverse complement strand
AATACAGATGCAGGACGAACAACCTGTTATATTACGGGCGGAATTACGGCTGCCGCCAGTTTGTTTTTTATCATCAGAGGCTGGAATCAAATTTATAGAGCCGGTAAATTATTAGACCTCAACTCACAAGCTGCCATCTACTTGAATGCAAATCAAGAGGGGGTGGGACTTTCTTTAAAATTTTAGTAATGACAGAACAAGACTATTTTAACATTGTTTTGCTGGGTGCACCCGGCTCTGGAAAAGGAACGCAAGCCCACTTGCTGAAGAAGCGTTATCACTTGGAGCACGTCTCTACCGGAGAACTTTACAGAAAAGAGATTGCCACAGGTTCCCCCATTGGCATGATGGCGAAACGGATTATTGACAAGGGAAATCTCTGCCCAAATGAACTGACCTTAGACATGCTTTATCACTTTTGCTCCTCTTTTAAAAATGCACACGGCTTCCTTTTAGATGGCGTACCGCGAACTTTAGATCAAGCGCAAATGATGGAGGGAATCGGCTACCCGCATGTCATCCCCGTAACCCTTGCTGTTTATATTAAAGTAAATGAAAATGAAGCCGTTGAAAGGCTCGCCAAAAGAGCAATTTTACTGAAACGCACCGACGATACACCCGAAATCATACGGAAGCGTTTTGTAAATTATGAAAATCAAACTAAACCGCTTATTGCGCATTATCGCGCTCAAAACAAGCTGCTTAAAGTAGATGGAATGCAGGGAGTGGAGGAGGTTTTCCTCAATATCTGTGAAATACTTGACGTTTATTAGTCCTTTATCATTCAATGAACGCCACAACAAAAATCAGAAAATTCTGCGCTTATCAAGACCGCTCCATTGCTGAGGTTCGCGCCAAATTAAAAGGCTATATCCTTTTTGAAGAAGAAATTGAAGATATTATTAACCAATTAATTGAAGAAGACTTTCTGAACGACAAACGTTTTGCCGCCCACTTTGTAAAAAGTAAATTAAACGCCAAAGGCTGGGGATATTCCAAAATAAGATTTCACTTGATACAAAAAGGCATTGCAGAAGATATTATTAAAGATGCTTTAAGTGAAGTAAGTGAAGAAAATTGGGAGGAGCAGTTACAACACAATATTGAAAAATGGAAACGCAGTAACGAGTTGTCGCCGACAACCTATCCGAAATTAGTACGTTTTTTAATCGCAAAAGGGTATAAAATTTCGGAAATCATGAGAAATATCAAATTCTTTTGGGCGCTTGTGGTGGCGCTTTTGTTGCAAAGTTGCAGCCCACGCTACGAAATTCCTTCATTAAAACAGCATAACTATTATAACACGCAAATCAATCAACAATCATATATGATTTGTGTGGATACCATGACTCCAACATCAATTCTCAAAGCTACAGCATATTTAATTGATAATAGTGAATTTACAAAACCTCAGCAGTTTAGGGTAGTTTATAAACAAAGAAAAACCAACGCCTTTTTAAATGGTAAAAATGTTTCATTCTCAAATAGTTTTATTTTTTATAAACCGCCGGTCATAACGGAATTTCCTTCCCGCTATATGGATACGCTTTTCACTACGTATCAATATAAAGATGTGGTTTATGCACAGGCAGAGGGCTATTGGGAGTCGAATTTCAATACTGAAGAAGAAATAGGTAAAGCTTTGATTGAAGGGGTTATCGCAACTTTTAAAACAAGAAAGTTGGATCTTAAAATGGACATTTTCGTTCCACAAAACGCAGGAGAGATTGACCGTCCTTTATTGCTGCTGATTCATGGAGGGGCTTTTTATGTGGGCGACAAATCGCAAACCGCTATTGTTGAAGCGTGCAACTACTTTGCATCGTTGGGATATACCACTGCATCAATCAATTACAGATTAGGTTTTCAGCCTACCAAATCTTCAATAGAACGTGCCGGCTATGTAGCGATTCAGGATGCGCATGCAGCGGTACGCTTTCTAATTGCCCATGCAAACAAATATAAGATTGATCCGAACTATATTTTTGTAGGAGGATCCAGTGCTGGAGGGATCACCTCGTTAAATCTTGCTTTTATGCAAAATAACAATCGTCCCCAAACTACGTACAAGTCATTTCTAAATAAAGACTTAGGCAATATTGAATCGGTTGGAAGACACAACAATATCACTTTTCAAGTAAAATCTATTGCCAATCTTTGGGGCGCTGTAACTGATCTTAACATATTAAAAAACAACGAGGTCTCCGTGCTTTCTTATCATGCCACCGGAGATCCTATTGTGCCTTACAGTTATGATTATCCCATGCAAAAGATCGTAAAAAAACTTACCCCTACTTTTTTTACCAAAATGTATGGTTCAAAACCAATACATGAGGAGTTGAAAAAATTAGGCTACCGCGAAAAATTAGTCTCTATTCCTTCCGATCTTCATAATTTATGGGAAACAAAAGGAGCATGCAATGCAAATTTCATGAAAATTATCAACAATATGAAACAGTTTTTTTATATCGATTTAGTGCCGGCACCTATTCATATTGAGCACGATATCGATTTTTGCCAAAGATATTTTATTGCCAACATCGAGAATGTGGCGCTAAATACATGGCAATGTGAAGGCGGCTTCATTATCAATAGCAATGTAAATGAAGCATTCGTAATTTGGAAAACCGATGCTACAGATAGAAAATTGACAACTTCAGGCGTTTATAGCAACGGAGCAGCATTTAAAATGGAGATAGAACGATGAAAGCACTAAAAATCCTTCTTTTTATAGTTACTACTATCGCTTGTTTAGCGCTCATCGCTTTTTTATTTCCTTCCGATGGGATGTTGCTGTTTAAGAAGACATTACGTTTTCCCTCTTTGGTAGAGATCTTAACACACAGCGCTGATGAAGAAGAAGATCCTGAAGATATTTTAAAAAGGTGGGAACATAAACGTGTGCAGGAGAAGGCAGATAGCATTGCCGTTCAGGTTCATGAAACAAAAAAAGTGGATTCGGTAAAATCTATAGAAGCAGTATTTGAATTGATGGAATCCACTTTTGAACTGCCAAACGGTGACCTTTCCTATTTCGACTCATTCTTTATAAAAGCAGAAGCAGCAAGAGCCAAACACAAGGTTGTAAGAGTTTTATATTATGGAGATTCGCAAATAGAGTTGGATAGATTTAGCGCAAATATCCGGCAATTTTTCCAGCAGAAATTTGGTGGTGGCGGTCCGGGCATGGTGCCTTTTCACCAAACCATTCCCAACGGCGCTCTAAATCAAAGTTATTCAGGTACCTATTCTGTCTTTTCGCTTTGGGGCGCAGTGAACAAAAATAAGGAGTGCGATTATGGACCTTTAGCTAAAATGTTTAGAACCAATGGAAACAACCTCTTCTCAGCAAGTGTTCCAAACAGAAAAAATACAGAAGACAGAAGGGATAACTATTCAAAAGTGTCTTTGCTAATCAATAATTTGAATGGCAGTTTCAATACGGAATTTACCGACAATGTTCATCAAGCCAAACATGAGTTACGAACTGATTCTTTGGGAGTCCAACTGCTTGATTTTCCGTTGAATTTTTCTACACGCTCCTTTTCCGTTTCCATGAATGGCAACTCAAATATTTATGGAGTGCTCATTGATGACGGTTTCGGGGTTGCTGTAGATAACATTGCGATGCGTGGCGCCAGCGGGCTGCACTTCACCTCTATGCAAGATTCATTGATGCGTTTAACCTATCAAATGCTTGATGTAGGGATGTTTATTCTACAATATGGCGGCAATGCCGTGCCGGGCTTATCAGGAGAAAAAGCTGTGGATGCATACGTTTCCAATATCCTTGCACAAATAAGATATTTAAAACGTGTTGCCCCCAATATTCCTATTCTGTTTATTGGTCCTTCCGATATGCTCTCTATTGTGGATGGCGAGCTAAAAACCTACAAACATCTCCCTTATTTAGTAGAAAGACTCTGTGAGGAACTTCCTAAAGCGGGCGTTGCCTTTTGGAATATGTATCAAGTAATGGGCGGCGCCAATTCAATGCGAGCTTGGGTAAAAAAAGGATGGGCAGGAAACGATTATGTACACTTTACTACCAAAGGCGCACAAGGAATTGCCAATGTGCTGACACAAACATTTGAGAAGATATTTGAATACTTTAAAACAAGAGAAAAAATCGACTCTTTAAATATGCAGTTTTAAAAATAAAGAGAGATTTTTAAGAATAAAAGATAAGAAAAACCTTAGGGAGCTTAAAATTATTCGGAGTTAAATTTGACCCGATTTTGACATACTTTTTGAGCGCTTTATAAAAAAAGCGCTCAAATTAAAAGTAGTACCGCGTAGGGGATTCGAACCCCTGATCTTCAGGATGAAAACCTGATGTCCTGGGCCAGCTAGACGAACGCGGCGTTTGCTGAATGAGGCGGCAAAAATATACTTTTTTTTGTTTTAGAATTAATTTCGGCTATTTTTTTCCCTATATTGAACATTTTTTTTATAAGATGCTGTTAACGTGAACTATATCAGAGAGTACTTGTTCATTAGCATATAGCAATCTAAGGAAAAACAATTGGCAACATTTATTCTTGTTCTATAAAGGCACCTTCTTCGTTTTCTATAAAAGTTTTTTCTTTGTTATCTACTATAACAATTACTTTATATAATTTAGTTCGTAGATTTTGGTAAATAGTTCTGATTTCGTAACCTTCAAATTCTTTTAAAAGTCTATTTTGAAAGTCTGTTGAAAGATTTTTAAAGGCTATTTGCAAATATTCATCATCTGCTACTTCATTGTTTACGGTAGCATTGTAGTTTGATTGTGTTGTGAAGGCGCCCATAGTAAGGCTTGTTGCTGCAATCACAGCAATTAATAAGATAGTTTTTTTCATAAGGTTTTATTTGTGTTAATAAAAATTTTCATGTCTAATGTAGCTATTATTCAACTATTATAATGGTCATTCAAATTCAAGCGCAAAAGTATTTTTTTTTTGATAAGTCAATGGCATTTACCTCATGATTTTTTCTTTTCAAAATATCTATAAAACCAAACAATCGTCTCAATTCCTTTAAAGAGATGTTCCAACTTATAACTTTCGTTGGGCGAGTGAATTGCATCAGCTTCCAATCCAAAGCCAAGCAATAATGATTTGGTATTCAAAATTTTATCGAAACCTGAAATGATGGGGATGCTTCCACCGCTGCGGGTTGGAATCGGCATTTTTCCGTAGGTTTCCTCGAATGCTTTCTCGGCGGCTTTGTATGCCGGCATTTCTATTGGCGAAACGTAGGCATTGCCTCCATGGTGTGGTGTTACCTTAACTTTCACGCATTTTGGAGCAATCGCCTCAAAATGCTGTTGGAAAAGTGCACTAATTTTATCGGGATCCTGGTTGGGAACAATACGCATGGATAGTTTGGCATACGCTTTTGAAGGCAGCACGGTTTTTGTGCCTTCGCCTGTGTAGCCGCCCCAAATGCCGCACAAATCGAAAGAGGGGCGGATGCCTGTGCGTTCTATCGTTGAAAAACCTTCTTCTCCACATAATTCTTTCACATCTAAGGCTTCTTTATATTTTTCTTCGTTGAAGGGGGCTTTTGCCATGAGGGCGCGCTCTTCGTTAGAAACGGTCAAAACATCATCGTAAAAATGAGGAATGGTGATTCGGTTCTTTTCGTCGGTGATGGAAGCCACCATTTTACACAAGATGTTGATAGGGTTAGCAACGGCGCCCCCAAAAAGTCCTGAGTGTAAGTCGTGGTTAGGACCGGTAACCTCTACTTCCAGATAGGTTAAACCTCTCAATCCTACTGTTATTGATGGCGTATCCGAATCAATCATGCTGGTATCGGAAACCAAAATCACGTCGGCTTTCAATTTTTCAACATTTTGCTCACAGAATGTGTAAAGATTTTTACTGCCCACTTCTTCTTCGCCTTCCAGCATAAACTTCACGTTACAAGTTAGTTCGTTGTTTTTCAGCAGATATTCAAAGGCTTTGGCGTGCATAAAAGATTGCCCTTTATCATCGTTTGCACCGCGACAGTAAATTCTGCCGTCAATAATGGTGGGCTCAAAGGGAGAGGTCTTCCACAACTCTAAAGGCTCCACGGGCATCACGTCGTAATGTCCATAAACCAAAACGGTGGGTGCGTTTTTGTTTACTATTTTTTCGCCATACACTACAGGCGCGCCTTCTGTGGGGTGAACTTCTGCGCAGTCGCATCCGGCAGCAAATAAAAGCTCTTTCCAGCGTTCAGCACATTTTAACATATCAGGTTTATGTTCTGTTTTTGAGCTTACTGACGGAATGCGTAATAAAGAAAAGAGTTCCTCCAAAAAGCGCTCTTTGTGGGTTTCGATGTATTGTTTTAAATCATTCATAATAAAATTGTTTTTTTAATAATTAATTTTAACGAAAAAAAAATGCTCTAATTGTGAAATTATCTCCTTTTAATTAGCTATTTTAGAATCTTGCTACTTTGAACAATATTTATGAATGGCAATCAAATCATTACTTTCAGAACAGGTTCCCAAGTCTAAGTCGGGTGCCTGCAAGCAAGTGAGTTGCGGCAATGCCAATATCAATCAAGGTGTATTCTTTCCCTATTAAAATTGAACCAACCCATGCCCGCTACGGCATTTGCTAATTCTTTTCTTAATTTAGGCTCCTCTATCACGATAAATTCCCAAGATTGTGGATTGCACTCAAAAGGCGCAAGCTCCTCTGCTTGCAATGAACTATAAAGTTTCTGTTAGGAATTTATTGGTTTATGTAGATTTGGTTATTTCTACATATAATTGTTTTTTAGAGGCTGTCTTAAAAATGATTTAGAACTCTGATGGCACTGATTTAGCAGATTTGCTCTGATTTTTAATATTCTTATTTTGAACCTATTATCAGGTAAATCATGCCTAATCTGAGTTATCAGAGTTCTATTTACTTGTCTTTTGAGACAGTATTATCGCCGACAACGTTTACAACACATGGTACCCCATCAACAAATCTCTTCCAATCTCAACTGCTTTAATGTTTTCAGGAATTAATCCGTGGTGGCGGGCAGGGAGAGATTTCTCCAAGCCTTTTTTTAGAAATTCTTCGGTTACTAAGGGTTTTAGTTTTAAGAAACCGCCCAGCATAATCATGTTGAAGAGTTTGGAGATGCCGATTTCGGCAGCTTTGTCTGTGCCCGCCACTTGGTAGATGTTGATATCTTTTCGTGTTGGGTGTGAGGTGATTCCGTTTGGATCGTAAATAAGAAGACCGCCCGGTTTTACGGAACTTTCAAATTTATCCATGGATTGCTGGTTGAGGATGATTGCCGTGTCGAATTGGTTTAAACACGGGGAACTAATGCGCTCATCGCTAATGATAACGGTAACGTTTGAGGTGCCGCCACGCATTTCAGGACCATAAGAGGGCATCCAACTCACTTCTTTGTTTTGCATAATACCGGAATAAGCTAAAATCTTTCCCATGGAAAGAACGCCTTGTCCGCCAAAGCCTGCTATTATAATTTCTTCAGTCATAACTTGTTATTTTTTCGTTTATTTATTATTTTTTAAATCACCAAGCGGGAAGAAGGGCAGCATGTGTTCTTCCAACCATTCGTTGGCTTTTACGGGAGAGAGCTTCCAGCCTGAGTTACAGTTGGAAACAATCTCAATAAAGGAAACACCCTGATTCAGCTTTTGGTTTTCAAAAGCCTGACGGATTGCTTTTTTGCACTTGCGAGCCAGCGCGGGTGTGTAAACAGCTTGTCGTGTAACGTAAAGCGCGCCGGGAAGTTGAGCAATAAGTTCAGTGATCTTCAATGGATTTCCCATCGTTTGCAGATTACGTCCATAAGGCGAGGTAGCAGTTTTCATCCCTTCCAGAGTGGTGGGCGCCATTTGACCGCCGGTCATACCATAAATCCCGTTGTTGACAAAGATCATGGTCATGTTTTCGCCGCGGTTACACGCGTGAATTGTTTCTGCCGTACCAATGGCAGCAAGGTCGCCATCGCCTTGATAGGTAAAGATGTAATGGTCTGGATAGAGGCGTTTGATGGCGGTTCCCAGTGCGGGGGCGCGTCCGTGCGCTGCTTCAATACAGTCCACATCGAAATAGTTGTATGCCAAAACGGCACAACCCACAGGCGCTACTCCAATGGTTTTGTCCTGAATGTCCATCTCCTCAATTACTTCGGCAATAAGGCGATGAATCAGTCCATGCCCGCAACCCGGACAGTAGTGCATAACGGTGTCGGTGAGCACGGGAGTCTTTTTATAGACCAAATTTTCGGGTTTAATGATGTCTTCTCTTGTCATAATTTATTTTTTTATTGATTTAACAAATTAAAAGTTCTTTAATGCATCTAAGATTTCGCTGGGAGTAGGGACGATGCCGCCGAAACGACCGTAATGTTTCACAGGAACTTTACATTCCACTGCAAGCTTCACGTCTTCAATCATTTGTCCGGCATTCATTTCAACACTCAAAATCCCTTTTGCTTTGATGCCAATGTCGTGAATAATCTGTTTGGGGAAGGGCCACAAGGTAATGGGGCGGATAAGTCCCACCTTAAGACCTTCTTCGCGAGCTAATTGCAGCACTTTTTGACAAATACGTGCCGATGATCCATAAGCTACCAGAATATATTCTGCATCTTCGCATTGGAAAGTCTCATAGCGCACTTCAGTGGCTTCACATTCTTTGTATTTGGCTTGCAAACGCAAGTTTACTTTTTCTTGTTTTACAGACTCCAACTGCAAGGAAGTGATGATGTTATGATCGCGAGTTTTAGGTTTTCCCGTAGCAGCCCACGGGTAGGTTTTAGCAATATACTCATTCGTCCAGCGCGGTTTGTATTCGCCCACTTCCACTTTTTCCATCACCTGCCCGATGATACCGTCGCTGAGGAGCATTACAGGGTTTCTGTACTTGAAAGCCAGGTCAAAGCCGAGTTCCACGAAGTCGTACATTTCCTGTACGGAAGCCGGAGCCAGCGTAATTAAGCGATAATCGCCGTGCCCACCGCCTTTAACTGTTTGAAAATAGTCGGCTTGCGAGGGTTGAATGGTTCCCAAGC